>QMPB01000140.1 GCA_003648395.1 Bacteroidota bacterium | reverse complement strand
GACCACAGGCATAAAAATAAACATCCCTAAAGCACCCGTAAAACGGAAGACTGGTCCTAGATAAAACATTACTCCATGCGAAAGCGTAGTTCTTACACCTGCATTTTTAACTAAATCAACCCATGGTTGATAAAATGGTATGCCATGACGACCTGCCACTCGAGCTACAATCTTTCTTAAAGTTGCACTCATCAACAATCCCCAGTTTAATACAAGGATAAAACCGAGCAATGTGTATGCTAATTTTGCGTATATACTCATAATTAAATAATTCCTCCTATAGTTATAAAGAATAGAACAATAATATATAATACTATATGTAACATATAGGCTTGCCCATTTCCGCTATAAATACGGCGAGTAAAACCTGCTGTTTCATGAACCAATTCTGTCATCCAACTCCAAAACTGTTCAACTAATGGTAATGTAAGTGGCCAAACTGCTTTGTAGAATCCTGCATACATATTGTAAGCAACGTGTGTTGTTTCTGGTCTCTCTGGACGCTCACCTGAAAACACAATGTCAAATTGTTCTAATTTGTGTGCTTTGCGGGTAAATAATTTTAATAAAATCAAAGCTGAAATAAATAAAACTCCAATAGTCATCATTACTCCACTACCCGTCCAGTGTCCCATTTGAGTGTAAGCATAAGCTCCATCCCATCTTAATTGACCCGATGGGAAATATTGTGCAATCATATCGCCAAGAGGTTGTAATACCCATTGTGGCTTTGCTGAAAATACTAATATACCAATTATCAATGTATAAATTGGGATTAAGAACCAAATAGAAATTTCTTTAACATTTCTATGGTTATCTTTCAATTGACCTAAGAATATGGTTTGAATAAGACGATAAAGATATAAGAATGCAATTCCTCCAGAGAAGAAAATTATAGTTCCTTGTAAATACCAACCTTTTTCGATAATGGCATTATAGAATAACCATTTACCAGTGAAACCTGACAAAGGAGGAATACCTGATAAAGAAATTATTCCTATTAAAACAGCAATAAACGCTAAAGGCATCTTTTTAATCAGTCCTCCCATTTCGTACATATTATGTGTTCCAACACGAAGTACAACAGCCCCAATTGTAAGGAATAAAACAGCTTTATACAAGAAGTGATTAATTACATAAGTAAAGCCTGTTAACCAACCTAAGTGAGTCATAATAGCAAAAGCAAAAACTATATATCCCAGCTGACCAATAGAAGAGTATGCCAAAAGGCGTTTGGCATCTTCTTGGAAAACGGAACTAATATTACCGAACAAAGCAGTAAGAGCACCAACCCAACCAAGAATATAAGCTAAATTGCTTAAGTCAAAATCTGATTTACTCATTCCAATAAGAGCAAGGAGAACACCATATACTCCCGCCTTAAGTAAAATTGCTGACACCATTGGAGAAACATCACTTTCTGCTTCACCGTGCGCACCTGGAAGCCAAATATGTAAACCTACAGAAGCTGTTTTAGTTAAAAATCCTACTAATAATAATCCATAAGCCCATTGTGGAAAATATTGAATATTATTAAGAATATCTAAAGTAGGCATTGCAATATGGATATTTGCAATACTTAAGCCAGCTAATATTGCGTAAGCTCCTGCAACACTAAAAAGCATATAACTTAAAGCATGAGGCATAGAACGTTTTCCTCTAATAATTAAGAAGTAAGAACCTGCGGTCATCAATTCCCAACCAAAGAAAAACTGTAGAGTAGTATTTGCCTCTATCAAACCTGTTAAACCAGCATACATTAAAATCGCTACAGGATAAAATCCTTTTCGTTTTCCTTTATACGCATATCCAGCAATCAGTGTAAGAACTCCACCTACCAAAAAGATAATTTCAAAAATTAATTTCAAATCATTTAAGCCAGGATAAATAAAATAAAAATACACTGACATACCAATAATAGCGATGGTATTCTTAATATATACTGGAAGAAAATCTATAACAAATAAAGCAAGAACAAAGAATAATGGAATAAAATTAATCATTCTTCCTAATTCAGTATATTGTGCAGTTAAGTATCCTGTTATATATAAGATAACTGTTAATATAATAATAGGAGTAATTTTATGCCATCTTATATGGAAATCAAATTTATAATTATCTTCCCCTTTAACAGCAATTCCAAACCAGCGGAAATAGTATATAGCTTCAAGGAATGATCCAGTTAATATAACTGCAATCCAAGCAAAACCACCACCATTTGCCAAAGACATAATGAATGTCCACTTAGCAAAGAATGAAGGGAAAGGAGGAAAACCTATTAATGCAAACACGAAAGTTCCCATTAAAAAAAGGAAGAAAGGTTTTCTACGAATAATTGCCCATTCAGTAAGATGTTTTGCTTTTACAATTCCTGTTAACCAGAAGAAACCTGTTTTAGCTAATAAGTTGGTAATTAAAATTCCGAAAACAACATAGTTCAGATTTTCACCTAGGTAACTTCTTAATCCTAGAATAAGCATTAAAAGTCCTAATTGACCAACAGAAGAGTATGCTAACAATCTTCTGGCAAATTTTTGTTTTACACCAAGTAAATTAGAACCGACAAATGTAACAGCTCCAATAATAGCAATATATTGATCCCAACTATGACCTGCAATTGCTAATAATTTATACAACATAAAGTAAGAAGCCGTTGCGGTAGCAGCAGAAACCACAGCTGAAAATCCTTGGTGAGAACCCTCATAAACATCCAATCCCCATCCATTGGCAGGGAAAGGTTTCATTTCAAGAATTGCCGCTACCAATATCAAGAATACAGCTATAAGTCCACCACTAGTAGAAGTTAAATTGGCATTAACTAAATCGTCAATATTAAGACTTCCAGAGAAAAAATAAGCGAATATAGTTCCGATTAACAAGATACTTGAAATAATACTTGTAGCAATAATATATTTAAAACCAGCACCCACAGCCCTATTACCTTTTTCAATAAGAATAAGACCAGCAGTAGCGATAGAAGATATTTCAAGAAAAACAAAAAGGTTGAATAAATCTCGTGTCATTATCATAACATTTAATGACATAATATAAACGAGATAAACAACGAAAGCATTTCTTCCTTTTCTTCCAAAATTAAAGAATAAATAAATTCCTCCTAAAAGTCCAATGATATTAATTAAAGTTGACATCATTGCTTCTTGAGGTCCCATCAAAAGATTAATAGAAAGAGGAGGTTTAAAACCTGCAGTAAAAACATAAGTAGGAATCTGGTCTCCAAAATAGAAAGCATAAAGCCATTCACTGGAAACAAATGTCATAAAGCCTATGGTTAATAGGGCAAGAATTCCTGAGAAATTCTTTCCTAATTTTCCCAGAACTCCGATTGCAAAACCAACTCCTAGAGCGGCTGCTACAATATAAATAGGACTTACCATTTCAAATCGTTAAATTGGTTAATTTCTAAGGTTCGTTTAGCTCTAAAAAGCTTCATGGCATATGCTAATAGCAAGGCTGTAACACCAAATCCAATAACAATAGCGGTTAGTACCAGAGCTTGTGGTACTGGGTCAACAATTGAATTAAGAACATTATGATTGGCAGCTTGTTCAACAGAGCCATCAATAATAGGTGCTGTACGACCTTGAATCCAACCAAGAGCAACAATCAAGATATTAATTCCTGTGTCTAATATTGTGAAGCTAATAATAATTTTTATAATATTTTTCTGGGAGAGAATGCCCCAGAAACCTATAATAATTAGAATAAAACTAATTAATAGGCTAATTTTTCCCAAGTTCAAATATTCCATAATTAAGATTCTTTTTGAGATTTTTGATACTTATTAAGAATGTTAGATATTTCGGCCCCAACTTTTAAACCTATAACGCTATATATTAAAGGTATAGCTCCAGCACTAAACAAATCGCCAAATGTACCTAAATTGATAAATCTATTATCAAGAAAGCCCCCTGCTAATGCAAGACCTAAAATGCCTAACATAACAAACGCAATTCCGGAAAGACTCTCAATCCACAAAATAGCATGGTGATTAATCTCTCTATTAGGATTTGCCATAATAGAAAGGGCTATTCCGGAAGCTATTATTGCCCCTCCTTGAAAACCTCCACCAGGAGTTAAATGCCCATTCATAAATACATATATTCCAAAAAGAAATATAATGGGAACAAGAATTTGTGATGAAGTAATTAAAAGTTCAGATGTTCCTTTATGAACAATAACTCTATCTTCATCAGCTTTACTTAATTTCAAGAAGAAACCAATAATAGAAGCTGTAAGGAAAAGAATAGTAACCTCTCCCATGGTATCAAAACCACGATATGTAACCACTACTGCAGTAACAAGGTTGGCAGCTCCTACTTCTTTTGCACCATTTTCTGCATAGTGCGCTGCAATTCCTGTGAGTTCTGTTTTAGGCTCATAACTTTCATATAAGTTATAAAACATATATACAAAGCTAGCCAAAACTAAACCGATTAAAAAATTCTTAATCATTGTATTTTTTTATTTTATTTAATACATAAAAGAAAATTAAAGTTGCAAGTCCACTACCAATTGAAGCTTCTGTCATAGCAACATCTGGTGCTGCCATTAACAAAAATAGAATGGAAGCAAATAAACTTACAACACCACCAGCAATTACAGCAATAGATAATTTCTTATTTAAGATAGCTATTATTGCCATAATTATGGTTAGAGCACCTATGCCCAATGCCAAAATAATATATACTAATTCCTTATTCATCAATAGGTTCCTCCAATATTTTATTTTCAATATCTTCTTTCAATTTATCAACAGAAGTAATTTTTGACAGTGGAATCTTCATAGCATAAGCAGCACGCATTAATACGTGAGAAGATACAGGATTGGTAATAATAATAAATACTATCAATACTATTACTCTCCCTATCCAGTTTGTCTCATCCCAATGATCTACTGCCATTAGTCCAATTCCAACAAAAGACATAATAGCACCTAAAGTAGAAGCTTTTGTTCCTGTTTGTACTCTATTATATACATCAGGCATTCTTAATAGACCAATTGCAGCAATAAATAAGCTGAATGATCCCATCATTAAGAATATTTCCCCAATTAATTTTACATAATCCATATTATAGTCCTCCTTGTATATATTTGGCTACGATAATAACGCCTAAGAAACTTAGTAAACCGTAAACAACGGCAACGTCAAAATATATAGCACGATTAGACAAATAAGCAATAACTCCAATAACTACCAATGAAGTTATTGTCATAGAGTCAAAAGCCACAACACGGTCAACTATGGAAGGTCCTTTTATAAACCTTATCAGACCGGCTAACAACGTAAGCATCAAAAATGTTAATGCTATGTAAATGATTATATTATTCATATATTTCCTCCAATAATTTTTCAAATTTTCTAATTAAATCCTCTGTAGCATGAGCTTCATCAGCATGCTTCACATCTATCCAATGAATATAAAAAGTATCTTCGTGTACTTCTAATGTAAAAGTTCCTGGAGTTAATGTAATAGAGTTTGCCAAAATAAGTCTAGCCATTTTTGATTTTAAATGAGTGTCAACCTTTACAATACCTGGATTAATCGGCATTTTAGGAGAAAGGACTCTTCTCGTAACATCAATATTAGCTTTCACCAATTCTACCAAAAATACAAACAAATATATAAATGTATAAATGATTGCTTTTGGTGTAAGCTTCATTTCACTAAAAATTGTGCATTGGCCACAAAACAATAGGGATAGAATTACTGAAAGACCTACTCCTATTAATACACTTTTCAGCTCTAGCGACCAAGTTAGCATAAACCAGCCGATTAGGATAACTAGAAAAGAAATAATTAAGTTTTTAAGTTTCATTGATAAATGTATTTATTGTTAAATCAATATTAGAATTCAGAATTTGATAATAGACACAAATATATTTATATGTTCATCTGGTTTGTGAAAACATTTAGAGAAATAGGTTTGTTTAGTATCTTTTGTGTTCAAGTTGAAAAATTAACATTTATCATATTTTAAAAAAACAATAAGTTGTTTTATGCTTATTTGTAATTTAGAAAGCATTATTACTTATTATATATAGTATATAGAAATTATTGCTTATAAAAAATATATACGAAAAATATACTTATCTTTAAATACTGATTTACATCACATTATACGTATAATTACTTATAAATAAAATCAATTAATATTGACACTAAAATCAATATATTATTTAGAATAGAGTTGAAAACTTTGATAATTTTTATCAAATATTTATTTTCAGTCTAAATAACAAAAAAGTAATTTTTCAACTTTTAGAATCTCTTATTTTACAAAATCCTATTGTCAAAGGGTAGAAAAAAAACAAATCATACATATATTCTGCTTTTTTTAATAATCACATACATAACTAAAATCAGTATAAAACTAATATATATTAGATAATTAAAGCTGACGCAATACATTAGATATGAATCAATATAATTAATATCTTTATAGCTCACTAAAAATATAAAGCTATGCCAAACACTATTTCCAAATTAATATGCGTTTCTGAAGAAGTTGAACTAAGTAAATTTGATTCAGACTTAAACTTTATGATACTAGAATCCAATCATATTGATGGGTATTATAATAGCGTTCCTCAGGAAACAAACAAACCTTTGGAGAATCATTATTTTCTATTAATGAAAAAGAGTATTCCTTGTTTTCAAGATAGAATTATCAGAAGTATCTCTTTTTATCAAAGAGATACTAATAATAAATTACATGTATATCCTGGCCATATGAATGTACATGGCAATGAGTATAACTTTATTCGTTTTCGTAAAAATGAATTTGAAAAAGTAATTGAAATGATTCCATATTTTGAGAAAAGAAATATAGAATTTGTCAAGCCAAAGAGATTCTCTGCTGTTAGAACTTTAATTCAGTTTAAGGAGATGGTAGAAATGGAAGAAATAAAACCAAATATCTATAGAGACAAGAGTGCTCATCATGTTTTCTTTCTCCCTATCGCATTAGATGTTGAATATATTACGTTTAGTAAGATGCTTTCGTATATTCGCAACAACTGTGATTTTAAACAATTTGAGGCATCTTTAGTTTATTCCGTGAATAAGCAATATAAGATTGATGATTATGCTAAGATCTATTCTCCTAACTGTGAAGAAGAACGCCTCTCTGAATTTGATGATAATTTTAATAAGGCAGCAAAAGAGTTTGGATTAATCTAAACTATTGAAGATAGATTGTAGCAAGCATCATTTATTAGCAATTGATATTATTAGTTATTCTGAATAATAAGGTATTTACTAATATGATAATTGTCATATTATGAATTTGGAATTAAAAAAAATAGAGGGAAACCTATATTAGGAATCCCTCTATTTTATTATTAGTTTTAGAATAAATATTTTTCTAGCATCCACCAACTTCTTCTCCAGAATCATGGACTTGTTCTAAGTTCTTTTCTTGTTCCAATGGATAAGTAAGTTCCCATTGTTTGAAACCACCTTTTAGGTATTTTACATTAGTATAACCTAGTTTCTTTAGCCTTTTAAACCCGATTCCAACAGTTCAACTATCAAAATCTTAAAATCATTGTCATACTTTTTTGCCATAATTCAAGTATATAAAATTTATGGACTCAATTAATTCTCCATATCAAAGGTAGACATTCCACTAAGGATTTAATACTTTCTCAAAATACATTGCAAAAGAGCGATACAAGAAGTGAGTCCATTTACCAAATGGAACAATAATTAAAGCCCATTGTACCAAAACTATTAAATGAAGATAATACATCCATGTCATTTGTTCTAACAAATTAATATCGATAAGCAGACGAACCAAGAAAGCACTTAAACCCATAAGAAGCAACCAGATGACAAAAAACCAATCGCTAGGGTGTGAATGAGAACTTAATTCTGTGTCCTTTTGCATACGCCGCCGTACAAAATCGAAGGTTACGATGAAAATTAGAGCACTTTCGACATAACCCAATAGGATAATAAAAAGATTGTGTGTCTCAAACCAATTAAGAAAAACGGTAGTAAATAACAAACTCAGGTAGGCGAAAACCAAAACAAGATGTTCTAACCAACGAAATTGATTGTCATCGCATCCCAAAGCTCTTTTCTGAGTAAACATATGAATAAGTAATTCGGAGAAAGAAGTTAGATAATTCTTAAATGCAATTTTCTTTCCTGATTTATAAACACTTAACCACCACATTCTAATAATATTAGGAGTAAGAATAAAGAGAAAAACCATTGCTATCGCTCCCATTTCAAAGAAATGTCCATAATACATAATCTTCTCCAGATTGAAATCTTGAGACGCTGCAAAGCCAATTACCAAAGCAATGAAAAGAAGAAAAGCAAAAATTGCTAATCCTAGATATTTATACAACAAGCCCGATAAACCAGTCCAATCGTATTTAGCTGTTAAATAGCGACGTAAAGACATCATCAACTCACCAGGATCGGCCTCACGAGGACAAGAGGCAGAACATTCGCCACAATAATAGCACAACCAAGGATCGAGGGAAGCTTGGATTTCACTCTCTAATCCAAGAACGCTGAAACGCACCATTTTTCGTGGAAATGAATTTTGCTCATCAGACAAGCTACAAACAGCTGTGCAATGCCCACAATTATAACAAGCATTGGGATCAAAAGCCCCATACTTTTTAAGTTCTATCGTAAATTCAGGATTTATCTTTGCCATTTTATTTTTTCTTAGAAATTATTTGATATTTAAAATACTCATCCATATCATCGATTTCGCCAGTACGAACATAGCCGTACTTAATCAAACTCATCAATTGGTACATACATTCTTCGGATGAAATCTCCAATACTTTCGATAATTCGGGGACGGTTTTATCCCCATCCGCCAGAGCTTTAAGAATTGACTTCTTCATTTTAGTAAAATACTTAAGCTGATCCATCACTTGCTTTTCAACAGGTTTTTTCTCTTTGAGAAATTTTGCTGTTTTTCCTTTTTCTACGTCCATTTTCGTATGTATTATTAAGTGTTATTGAGCTACTAAAGCATCTATCATTGACATCATTTCCTTATCTGTAAAAGCGGTAAGGTCTAAAGCATTG
>QMPB01000139.1 GCA_003648395.1 Bacteroidota bacterium | reverse complement strand
ATATTGGTTATAGAGATACTATTATTTCAGTTTCTTCCTTAAATATTAATTCTACTATTAGGCTTGTTAGTATATCATATAATCTTGAAGTTGTTGATATACTACCAAGTGAAAATCCTGCCTTTGCTATTATTAGGAAGCTTATAAACAACTGGAAAAAAAACAATCCAGAGAATCAAAAAAACTTTAGTTATAAAGCCTATCATAAATTCGTTGTTACTGGTGATGCTGAAGCTATCAAGAAAAAACTTGCCGATACTACTCATATTGATAGTAACTTGATTGAAATGGATGAATTCCTTAGTTCACAGCATTTATTGATTATTGAGAGTGTTAGTGAAAGATATTTCAAGTATCCAGATAAGAATAAAGAAAGAATTATTGCCACAAGAGTTTCTGGACTTCGTGACCCATCTTTTGCTTTTCTTAGTAGTCAGTTACAATCTTTTAGTTTTTATAATAAAACTATAGATTTAATGGATAAGCACTATATTAATCCTCTGACAAAAGCTAGCTTAAATAAGTACTTTTATTTACTTGAAGATAGTATATTTTCTGATTTTGATACTACTTATATTATTAGTTTTAGGCCCTATAAAGGGACTAACTTTGATGGATTAAAGGGTCAAGTTCATATTAGTACTCGTAATTTTGCAATTAGGAATGTAATTGCAGAACCTGCGGATTCAGCTGTAGATATTGGCATACGGATACAACAGAGATATGAATTTATTAATAATGAGTTTTGGTTTCCAACTCAGCTAAATTCAGATTTAATATTTTATAATGTTATTTTTAGCGGAACTTATTTAAAGGGTATTGGTAGAACATATTTAAGAGATATAAAAGTAAATCAGGGTTTTAGTAATAGAATTAGATTTAATAATATTGTACTTGAAATGGACCCAAATGCAGGTAGAAAAAAGAGAAATGAATTTTGGAATACCAATAGAGAAAACCTTCTTGATAGTCTTGATAATAAAACATATAGAGTTGTTGATAGTATTGGAGAAGCTGAACATTTTGATAGAAAATTATGGATATATTCAAGTTTGATTAATGGTCGTATTCCATGGGGACCAATTGATATGGAATTGGATAAGTTTCTTCAATATAATGAGTTTGAGGGTTTTAGAATGGGGCTGGGCTTGGTAACTAATGATCGCTTGTCTGAGGTGGTGCAATTTGGAGCTTATGGAGCATGGGCTACACGAGATTATCAATGGAAATATGGGGGTTCAATTGATGTTAATATTTGGACTAGACAAAAATTGAAATTTAAAATTGAATATCAAAATGATGTTTTTGAAAGTGCGCACCAATTTAATTTTGGTAAGAAAAGCATGTTTAATGATGATGTATTAAGGAATTTTGTAATTAAGAAAATGGTTTATCATAAAACACTTAGCTCTAATATTAAATTTAGAGCTTTACCTCATTCTACATGGAACTTTGGATTTAATTATTCGCAAATTAATTCACCAAATAATTACCAATTTGTGATAAAGGATGATGTGATGAATTATACTTCTAAAGGTGATTTTAATATAGCAGAATTTCAAGGAGGTTTAAGGTTTGCGTATAAAGAAAAGCTGATGTCTAATAAGTTACAAACAATTAGTATTAGTACAAAGTATCCTGTTTTGAATATACACTATACAAAAGCTATTAGTGGTATTATTAATTCTGAGCTTGATTATCAGAAGGTAGATATTCAAATAGATTATAGTTATTATTTAAGGTTTCTTGGAAGAACTTCTTGGAGAATTGTTGCAGCGAAGGCTTTTGGTAATGCTCCTTGGTATAAGCTTTATAATGGAAAAGGTAGTTATTTCCCTTTTTATATTGAAATTCCAAATTCTTTTGGAACTATGCGTATTAATGAATTTTTATCTGATAGATTTGTTGCTGTATATTTTAAGCATGATTTTGGACATTTATTATTTGGGAATAAGCCATTTATACCACAACCAAGTATAGTGTCAAGTTTCACAATAGGTGAATTAACAAATACAAATTTACATAAGAATATAGAGTATAATACTCTAGAAAAAGGGTATTATGAGTCTGGTCTATTATTAAACTCTATTCTTAAATCAGGTATAACAAATATTGGTTTTGGAGTATTTTATAGGTACGGTCCTTATGCTTTTGATAATGTTGCCGATAATTTCTCATACAAACTAACTTTGAAGTATGGTATTTAAAAGGGAGTAATGTATCTCTAAGATAATATGTTCTTATAACCACTAATTAGTCTCTATCTTTAAATATATCAGTATTATCAACCTTCTGGCCAGAATACTGTTGAACCTCCTCACTCATATATTTTAGCTCTATTCCTACTTGCTCAAACATTTCTTCAGATTCGGTTCCAGCATGATATTTCTTCTCACAAACAACTCGTTTAATCCCACAGTTTATTATAAGCATAGCACAAGTGCGGCATGGAGTCATTCTACAGTAAAGAGTTGATCCCTCAAGTGCAATTCCCCTTTGGGCAGCTTGCGTAATAGCATTTTGCTCAGCATGAACTGTACGAACACAGTGTTGAGTAATAGAGCCATCTTCATGAATAACTTTTTTGAAAAGATGTCCTACATCATCACAATGGGGAAGACCCCTTGGCGAGCCAACATAACCAGTTACTAATATTTGCTTGTCTTTTGTTATTACACAACCGCTTCTTCCTCTATCACAAGTCGCTCTTTTTGCTACAGTATCTGCTAGTTGAATAAAGTAATCATCCCAAGAGGGGCGAACGAAAATTTCCTTGGTATCTTTGCTCATATTTATAAAATATTTGTTAAGATTTTTTTAATTTCTCTGTTGAGACTTTCAATATCTCCATCATTGTTGAAAACAAAGTCTGCCATACTGATGCATTTTGAGAGGTTTTGCTTATTTGGGTTAGAGGTGTTCATTTCTCTAGCTTCATTATCAAGAAACGTCTGATAATCAATAGAGTCCGTATCTGATTTACGTAAAGATATTCTCTCATATCTAAGTTTTGGGTCAGCATCAACAGCAAAAAGATAGAAAGAAGTTTTTTCTTTTAAAGAAATAATTTCTCCAGGTGTTCTGATACTTTCAATAATGCAGTTTTTCTTAGCTTTAATAGCTTTTAAATACAGTTGGTCAGTAATATATGATGGAGAATGATTAGCTCTAAGGTTATTTGCTACCATTGTCATGCTATCTCTATCCACTTTTAAACCTTGTTTGTTAATTTCTTCAATTAGATAATCTCTTACTGAATAATGAGAGAAATTATAATTGGCTTTTAAGTATTCTACAATAGTTCCTTTACCTGCTCCTAAAGTTCCTGTAATTCCAATTACTACCATATCAATATGTCTTTTTCTCTTTTAATTCAGCTATCCATTTTTCGTCAACTTCTAGAGCTTTGAAATTTAGAATAGCATCTAACAAAACTTCTGGTTCTGATTCAAAAATAACATTATGTCTGTGTTCAGGTTTCATAAATCTATCCTCAGCAATTCTATCAAACATTGCGATGAGAGGATCATAATAACCACCAATATTTAAAAAGCCAACAGGTTTTTCACTCCATCCTAATTGAAAATAAGTTAGCACCTCCATAACCTCATCTAGAGTTCCAAAGCCACCAGGCATTGCAATAAAAGCATTAGATAAATCATTTATCTTATTCTTCCTATCGCTCATATTATCCACAACAATCATTTTATTGAGCCCTTTATGACCAACCTCTTTCTCTAGTAGAGCAGTTGGCATAACTCCAATTGCCTTACCTCCTTTAGACATAGTACTGTCAGCAATAACTCCCATTAAACCCACTTTTCCTCCTCCAAAAATCAAGTCAATTTTCTTTTCAGCCATTAATTTACCTAGTTCTTCAGCTTTTTGGCTAAATATTTTCTTAGAACCAATACTAGATCCACAGAATACTCCTATACTTTTTATTGTCATATTTAATATTATTAATTCTCAACTATTACCTTAAACTTCAACTCCTAACTCATATTTATCCCGAGTAATCGGGAATTCCTAACTTACAACTCATAACTTCTCCACATCAATCTTCTTTTCAAAGCTTTTATTATCAGAAGGATTGTTAGCCAAGGTTTGTAAATCATTTACAAACCTTTCTATATCCTCGGCTTTAAAACCTTTCTCTTCTGCTGCCTCTTCAAGACTTCCCCAAATAGGTTCTCCACAAACGATACATCTTATTCCTTCATCCATGAGGTATTTTACTGAAGAAGGAACTTCATCTATTAGCTCCTCTATCGTAATTTCTTTTGCTATCTTCATTTTAATAATTATTTACTCAATAGTTAATATATAGTTTCTTATAATAAATTGCAAAAAAATATTGCCAAAATATGCGTTTCTAATTTTGTGACGTTTTCTTGTTGACACTAGTTAGCAATTACTACAATTAAGTTACTAATGTACTGTGCAAAGATACTAATTATGGTAGTAATAGACTTTTTATATTGTTCAAACTTTATATTATTATTGTATAAAGTAGATTAGTCTAATTAATCCTATTAATAATTAATAGTTTATGTACGATAATTATGTTTTTAGGATGCTTTTTTAATGCAGTTCTTATATTTATACATTTTATTTTACATTTTTAAATATTGTAATATACAGATAAACAGTACTATATGTTGATAATGCAAGTACTTAACAATCTAACGTCTTATTGTGCTGATTTTTAGAGAGATATCCTTTGTTCATAATTATTTGTAAATCATAATATCAAGATAATCAATGATATATACTTAAAAGACTTTGTAAATTATTTAATAAAAAGTTTGGTTTTTCAGTTGAATAGGTTTTTCTTTGCAAACTGTTTAATTTAAAATATAATAATATGTCAGACATTGCAAACAGAATTACCGCTATTATCGTTGACAAATTAGGTGTTGACGAAAACGAAGTTACTCCAGAGGCTAGTTTTACTAACGACCTAGGAGCAGACTCTTTAGATACTGTTGAGCTTATCATGGAATTCGAAAAGGAATTTAATATTGCTATTCCAGATGATAAAGCTGAAGGTATTGGAACTGTTGGAGAAGCTATTTCGTATATAGAAAGTAATTCATAAACACTAATTAACTCATTCAATGAGATTAAGACGTGTAGTAGTTACAGGAATAGGAGCTCTTACTCCATTAGGAAATAACCTTGCTGAAACATGGAAGGCTATGATTAATGGGGTAAGCGGCGCTGCTCCTATTAAGAACTTTAATGCAGAGAAGTTTAAAACTAGATTTGCATGTGAAGTTAAAGACTTTAATCCACTTGATTATTTCGAAAGAAAAGAAGCTCGTAAATACGATCCTTGTGCTCAGTTTGGAATTATTGCTGCTGACCAAGCAGTTAAGGATAGTGGCTTAGATCTAGAAAAAGAAGATTTAGAAAGAATTGGAGTTATTTGGGGCTCTGGTATTGGTGGACTTAAGACTTTCTCTGATGAAGTGTCTTATTTTGCTAAGACTGAAGTACCTCGTTTTAATCCTTTCTTTATCCCAAAGATGATAGCTGATATTACAGCTGGTCATATCTCAATTAAGCATGGATTTATGGGGCCAAACTATACTACGGTATCTGCTTGTGCATCATCATCTAATGCTATGGCTGATGCTTTTAACTATATTCGTATGGGGAAAGCTGAAGCATTTGTTACTGGTGGCAGTGAGGCTGCAATTTATGAAGCTGGTGTGGGTGGATTTAATGGAATGCACGCTATCTCTACTCGAAATGAAGCCCCTACGGAGGCATCACGACCTTTTGATAAAAATCGTGATGGTTTTGTAATGGGAGAAGGTGGAGTATCGTTAATTTTTGAAGAATTAGAACATGCTCTTGCTCGTAATGCAAATATCTATGCTGAAGTAATTGGTGCTGGTATGTCAGGTGATGCTTATCATATGACTGCTCCCCATCCTGAAGGTGCAGGTGCAGCTAAGAGTATGAAAGATGCAATTCTTGACGCTGGTTTAAGTGTTAATGATGTTGATCATATCAATACTCATGGTACTTCTACTCCTGTTGGTGATATTGCAGAGCCTAAGGCTATTGTGACTTTATTTGGTGAGCATGCTAAAGAAATTTATGTAAATTCTACCAAATCTATGACAGGTCACCTTTTAGGTGCTGCTGGTGCTATTGAAGCCTTAGCAACTGTCATGGCTATTCATGATGGTGTTATTCCTCCTACTATTAATTTTGAGGAGAGGGACCCTAACATTGATTATGATGCTATAAACTTTGTTTTTGGCAAAGCTGTTAAAGCTGATATCAATGTAGCCCTTAGTAATACATTTGGTTTTGGAGGTCATAATGCTTCAATGCTTTTTAGAAAATTTAGTAAATAAATTATTTTGGCATTAAGCTTTAGAGGATCGATTAAAGCAAAATTCGCTAAAGACGAAGAAAAAGAATTATCAAATTCTATAAAAAATATTTTCGGGTTTTATCCCGGAAATATTTTTTTATATGCTTTAGCCTTAAGGCATAAGTCTGTAGCAGAAGATTTGCAGAGCGGTGTTAAAAATAGTAACGAAAGACTTGAGTTTCTTGGCGATGCTATTTTAAGTGCCGTTGTTGCTGATTATTTGTTCAAAATTTTCCCATATAAAGACGAAGGTTTTCTTACTAAAATGCGATCTAAGATGGTAAGTAGGGCACAGCTTAATAAGCTTGCTGTTAAAATGGGAATTAACGAATTAATACAAGCAACTAAAGACAAAGGGAGTCAACCTAAATCCTTGAATGGTGACGCTTTTGAAGCTATAATTGGAGCTGTATATTTAGATAAAGGTTATAAATTTACGCAGAAAGTTATTATTAATAGAATTTATAAATTGTCTATTGATATTGATGAGTTAGAGAAAACAGAAACCAATTATAAAAGTCGCCTAATTGAATGGTCGCAGAAGGAAAAAAAGAATATTGAATTTAAGCATTCTAAAGAACAAACCGCAAATTCTCGTAATGTACATCATATTGACTTATTTATAGAGGGTGAGTTATATGCATCAACTAAAGATTCATCAATAAAAGCAGCAGAACAAAGTGCTGCAGAAAAAGCTTATTTGAAATTACAAGAATTTTTGAATCAAGAAGTTATATAAGAGTATTCCTTTTTTCTTAGTGAATTGAAAATATCTATAGACTACTGCCTTGGATAATATGGAATACTATTTTTGTCCATTCTGAGTATAACTTTAAAGCTTCTTCTTTTTCTATTTCAGGCTTAAAGCTCTTATTTACTTTATGTATTTCTAATAATTGTTTCTCAGTCCAAAACCCAATTGCTAAACCAGCCATATAAGCTGACCCTAGAGAAGTTGTTTCTATGATTCTAGGTCTGTCTACACTTATACGAGTAATATCTGAGATATATTGCATTAAGAAGTTATTTGCTGATGCACCTCCATCTACAGCAAGCGATTTTATTTTAATACCTGATTCAGTTTCCATTAGGTTAAGCATATCAGCAGTTCTGTATGCTAAAGATTCAAGAGTAGCTCTTACAATATGTTCTTTCTTCGTTCCCAAAGTAAGCCCTATAATTGCTCCTTGAACATTATTGTTCCAATAGGGTGCACCTAATCCTGCAAGAGCAGGAATTACAGTTACACCTCCTGAATCTTTTACCGAATAAGCAAGATATTCGCTCTCATCAACAGAAGATATAATATCTAAATTGTCTCTGAGCCATTTAATGGCGGCTCCAGCAATAAAAATATTACCTTCAATTGCATAATGTGTTTTTCCTTTGATAGTCCACGCTACAGTTGTAAGTAATCCGTTTTCTGAATACTTTGGACTAGTTCCAGTATTCATCAACATAAAACTTCCTGTTCCATATGTTGATTTTAACATGCCTTTCTTAAAACATGTTTGCCCAAATAGGGCTGCCTGTTGATCTCCCAAAAGGGAACTAATGATAATTTCATTACCAAAAATACTAGCATCAACTACGGCAAGTTTTCCTGCGTTTTCTGTCAAATTTGGTAATAATGCTCTTGGTATATCAAACAATTCTAATAATTCTTCATCCCAATCAAGAGTATTGATATTAAAAAGCAATGTGCGAGAAGCATTTGAATGGTCTGTGATAAATGATTTTCCTTTTGTTAAGTTCCAAACCATCCAAGTATCTACTGTGCCAAAAGCAAGTTCTCCTTTTTTAGCTCGTTCTCTTGAACCCTCTACATGATCTAAAATCCATTGAATTTTTGTAGCCGAGAAATACGAATCAACAACACAACCTGTTTTCTCTCTAATAAAATCACCTTTCTTTTTACGAAGCTTTAAGCATTGTTTTTCAGTACGTTTATCCTGCCATACAATTGCTGGATATATTGGTTGACCAGTTTTTCTGTCCCAAACAATACTTGTTTCCCTTTGGTTTGTAATTCCCAATGCTGCAATATCACTTACTGAAACTTTTGATGCTTTTAGAAGATCTTTTGCAGATTGTAGTTGTGTATTGTAAATCTCCCAAGGGTCTTGTTCTACCCAGTTTTTATACTTATAATTCTGACTAAATGCTCTTTGCCCTTTACCAATAATTTTAGCATTATTATCGTATAAAATAGCTCTAGAACTTGAAGTTCCTTGATCGAATGAAAGAATATATTTTTTAGCCATAAAATTATTTATTATTTAAGAAGAGAAATATTAAAATATACATATCTCTTTAGAATGCTTTTATAAAACTACTCCCACCCATAACTCTTTACTTTTAAAATGCAAATATAATAATAATGATAACTATTATTGATTTTTAATCATTAGTGGCAAGGGCAAACGCATTTAAATTATTTTTCATGCAATAATTAGAGAAATACAATGACTTTTTATGAATATAATTTATTGACTGATAATGTTATATATTTTAAGTAATATTATTTACATATTAACAATTGTTATTAAGATACACTTGCCCTGCATTAATAGCCATTAAAAAATATGTAACTAATCAGTGTAAATTGCCTTTATTATTACAATTATAGAGTACTACGTATATCACTGACCCTGAAAGGGTCAAATACGAATAACCATGGGCGAAGTCCCATGGTTATGAATACTAATT
>QMPB01000138.1 GCA_003648395.1 Bacteroidota bacterium | reverse complement strand
TTTCATGATTACAGCAATTCTATATCCTCCTGGTGTATGCGATAATGAATTAGTTCTATACTTCTGTGCTACGTCTATTGTGTTTGTTGTATTTCTCATGATTGTTTGTTTTAATTGTTTAAATTCAATTACACTAAAGGCCATAAACATGCCACGAATCCTATATTTATTATAATATTGATATACAGTAATATACAAAATCATATAGCTATGCTATATATCAATTTTTAATTTTACATATCAAATTATTATATGTATATTTGCATAAATTTACTATTATGAAAGTATTATTAAGCTGGATTGCATACGATTTTGACTTTGTTCCAATACCTGGGAATATGAAAGTATCGAAGGATAGCCCATCAAAAAGCATACATCAGCATGGGGATGTTGTATACGACAAACACATTATTTTGTCAACCTCCACAAGCGACGACACTCGGGTTAATATCCTAATTAACGATCTTAAAAACAGTTTTTCAAATATTGATTTTCAGGTAGAATACCTAAATATCCCAAATGGCGCTTACGACTTACAACTGATTTATAAATCTGTTAGTCTTTTAATCAACAAACTACCCAAAGACTATGATATTGATATATTATACTCTAACGGCACTAGGCCTATGTCAATAGCTTGGTTTATGTATTATACATACGAAACCAAATCCATACGCCTACTTCAAGGTATTGCCCCCAAATACAATAAAGAAAACATACCAAAATTCACTCAAATAACAGCACAACAAAGCTTTCCTGGAGTACCTAGTATTACTGTTACTAATACTGAAAACAAAATAATAGTCAATAAAACAAATAGTATCAGCATAAAGCAAGCTAGAACTATTGCTCAATACGACTGGATTACTTGTACTGTTTTTGGTGAAAGTGGAACAGGCAAGGAAAATATTGCCACATCTATTCATAAATCTTCTCCAAGGGCAGCAAATACATTAATATCGGTTAATTGCGCTGCTATTTCAGACGAACTACTTGAAAGCCGTTTGTTTGGTTACAAAAAAGGTTCATTTACTGGCGCCAAAGAAGATCATATAGGATTTTTTGAAGCAGCAAATGGAGGCAGTATTTTTCTAGATGAAATAGGTGATATATCGCCAAAACTTCAAGTTTCACTATTAAGGGTTTTGCAAGAAGGTAGAATAATGATGGTAGGTAGTAATAAAGAAATTAAAGTTGATGTTAGAATAATTGCTGCAACCAATAAAAACTTAGAGAAAGAAGTAAAGGCCGGTAAATTTAGAGAGGATCTATATTATCGGCTAACCGAAACAAGCATCAATCTTAAGCCATTAAGAGAGTATAAAATTAACGAAATTGAAAATCTAATAGATGTATTTTTTGAAGAAAACTCTAGACTATTTAAGAAGAAACTAATAATTAAAAAATCTGTAAAACAAAAACTCGCTTCATATTCATTCCCTGGCAACATACGAGAATTAAAGAGTATTATACTAAACTTTTTTGTGTTTTGCGATAAGGAAGTAAAAGAAGATGACCTCCCAAATATTTTAAAAAATGATGAAACATTCAATTTAAAAGCAAATGCAAATAACCATATCTTCAAAACATTTCAACATTTCAATAATAACTTGCAACAAACCTCTAGAGCATTGGGTATTTCAAATAATACTTTGAAAAATAGACTTCGAGAAATAAATGTGATTTAAACTCTCTTTATTCTATCAAATATATAAATGTAAAATAATTACTATTGCACTAATACTCCCTAAACTGAACAAAATCAAAGATAATTATTTTCTTATCACCATCATTACTAACATTACGGCTTGATGTGGAGGCTATACAGGAAATACCTGAGGTTTTTAGCATAGTAACTAATGCATAAACCAAAGTAAACTCTCCTTGTATATGCACAGCATTTGGCATATGCTCATTGGCACATTGGTCAAATATATTTGTGATTTTCTTAAATAATTCCTTAGCAAGCTTTCCAACTTCTTCTGTAGATGCTATCGGAGGCACTTCTGGAAATGACAAATCCTGCACTAAACCATATTTAGCCTTTGCAAGCTCTTTCTGACTTTGTTGCCATTTTTCTGATGGATGATTGGATAGGTTTATTAGCATGATAAGATATATTATCTGAAAAACAAGTTTAAGTTTGAAATATAAATAGGGAATAGCTTAATTATCTCCGATGTCTTTAATACCCTATTATTATATTCCACATTTAACGATTTCGATGTTTTTTTATCTAAATTTATCTGAGTTTGATGTGCAACTGTATTTCGTATATTTGAAACTTGAAGAAAAATTTCTCGCACTTCTTTATCGAGCTTAACATCTAACCTTTTACATAGATTTTTTATTTCATTCTTTGCATTATCTTTACCATCCTTAGAAAAACGATCAATTAATCGCTTTTTTGACTGCTGTAAACCTGAGTTGGAAACAAGAATTTTGGCATATTCCCTATTATGATATTTTTTTGAATCAATTTCTTTATCCTCACATATTTTAGTAATTATACCTTCTGACAAGGCTATATATGCATAGCCAATCTTTTTGTTATCGAACATCCATTTAGCTATTGCAAGTTGAAATTGAGATGCTACTTTAGCATTCTTAAATCGTAATTTTATTTCTTCAATTATTTTTGGCAATATATTTTTCTGCAATTCAGAATAATCGTCATCCTTTAGCCCCATCATCCTTTTTACAGAGCCTTGAATTCCTGATAGGTTATTAATAGAAATATTCTCTGTAAAATCATTAAAGATCTTACTTTGTAGAGGGATTTGTTCTGCAAATAAATATGCGTTTCCATATTCTTTTAATTCATGTGCAGCTTTAATATTATCTTGTAATTCGTTAATAACACTAAGATTTACAATAGGTGTTAAACCTTCCATTTCATCACTAACCTCAAACATGCCATAAGATATATTATTAATTGAAATATCTTTATCACTATTTTCAACAATAAAATTTAACACATTCGTTAATACAATCGGTAATGAACGAAAACTGTGCGAAATGTCTATATACAATTCATCCCCATGATTCAGCAGTTGTTCTATAGAGAATAGCTGCTTAATATTATACTCATTTTCTTCTTTATCTAATCCATACTTAACCAAAACAGGTGTAATAATTGTATCTTCAAAAGATTTCTCAAGAAAATCTCCGTCAGACATTGGTGTCAAATGATTAGAGCGCTCAACCATTTCAGCAATCTGAGTCCATCGTTCATCATTAGTTATCTTTACAAATTCTTTTTTATCATAAACAACTTCCCACATTGACCTTAATGTTCCAATATAAATGATACGTTCTGCTTCATAATGCTCCTTTAAAGCTTCAGCAACAAATTCAGATTCATAAACTATTTCTTTCCCATTTTCTTTTATTAAATACTTAGCTTTTCTATATTTCCCTCTACTCTTGTTATCCCTGTCTGAATAACCACCTGTTCCTAAAAAACTTATTACAACTTTAGCCATAATCCTTTATTTTAATAATTTCTCAATTTCAACATCTAAATAATCAAATTCTATATTTGTAAATATATGCACTCCTAAATCTTTACATTTCTCTATAATATTTTCTTGTGGTTTAAAACGAGCTACAATGATTGCCACTCCAAAACTACCTAAAAAATAATCAGTAATAGCTCGCAGCTTATAAATATGCTCTTGTTTTATATTTCCAGCTTTACACTCAACAAATGCCGTCTTAAAACCTTTAGTTACCACCACGTCCATTTCGTTTTTATTAAAACGCTCTAAACCCGATTTAAAATTAATCTTTAGGTTCTTGATTACATTATCAAACCTATCTGATTTATGGAGTTTGTCAAAAATTAATTCCTCAAGCCAGGCTCCTGTAAAATACTGCCCACCATCGCCATGTTTATAGTCGTAAACCTTATTTCCTTGTCGTAGTAGTATTTCATCCTTATCCCAAAACAGATCAAATTTATTGGAAGTTGCAACTCTATGACTTACAAGCGGAATACCTCTAATAAAGAATTTTTGCTGCTTTCTAAATAATGAAAGATATACATTGTTTTTCATTAGTTGCTTTGACAGTAACAGTCTTTCCTCTTCACTCTTATTAAGCTCAAAATCATAAGAGTCTATAGATTCACCCTTCATTATAAAATATTCATTTATACTAACTGATTGAGTTAGTATATGATTTTCAGCAGTTAGAGTCTTATCTTCATTTATTATCATTTCTTCAATTAATAGATCTCTTGTATTTACATAGGCTAAAGAAACTCTTTTCCTTACTGACAGAAGCACTTTAAGCATTACAGCCATAGCCATAATTTTTGTTCCACCTGTATAATTTACAACAATATCATTTTCACTAAACTGTTCAATTACAGATGTCAATTGTTGCATATTATTCTGCATACTATAAGCCAAAACCTCAATTTTCTCATGCGGCACTCCAGTTATTTTCTCAAAATTATCCACTTGCCATATATACTCAGGCGTGGTAAGTACTATTACTTTATCTGCCTCAAAGTGTCTAATGGCAACAATATTTTGAATTGTTTGCTCGCTTAATAGGTTTATTAGTATTCTCATTTAATTAGTATTTTGTTTCAATGTATTCATAACAATAACTTTACTTTTATTTTCCTTATATAAATCCTCAACAGAATCTATTGTCAAGCAAGCATTAAATATTTCATTTGCAATTTCCCTACTCACACCCATAACTTCAGCTTGCTTTCGTAAATAAACTCTTTCATCTTCATCTATCACCCCATCTACTAAAGTTGCTTCAACTGCAACTCTAAACATAATCGCTTCAATTGGCGTATATAATCGTTCAACCTCATGAGCAGTTTCATGACTCAAGCCTAACTCCTCCCTTTTTAACTCTAAAAAGTGCTTTTCTTCTTTTGTTAATATACCATCCGCCCATACAGCTTCACAATAATACTGATACATCTGTATAGGATCCTTTACCTTTACTCCAGACCTTGGTCTTTTACATTCAGGACAAATTGACCACGATTGTTTTAATTCAGAACCACACTTCTTACATTTTACTGACAAATCTGAGCCACAATTAGCACAATAGTTCCATTCACCTTTCACTATACTTCTACATTCATGACATTTATTTGACTTAAGAGAATCACCATATCTATCATCAATCTCGGTTTCATATATAAACACTTTAGCATAATGAATAAAATCAATTGCAACATCTTTTTTTATTATACAATCATCATGAGCTATTGTATTTCTTTTTGTTACAATATGCTTCCAGGGCAATTTTCTCGTAAATGTTAAACGCACATCCAATCTATTTTGCACTATATCAAAAAACCTTGTTAAATGATAAAATTTCACAATATAACCAAGAGTAGCTTTATCAATATCAAAATTTACAAATTCCTTTTCAATTATAATATTTAATGCGTTATATTCATCATCATTACAATCTTCTCTTTCATAATACTCAAATTGATCTTTATACAATTGTTTTAAGCCTTGCTCCAACAGCCATGCTGATTTACTTACTACACTTTTATAATCCCCTTCTTCAACATTATGTGATATTTTCTTAAATTCTTCTTTATAGTTTATCATAATTCACATTTTTATTACTATAATAATCGTTCAAATTAATCTAATTTATCTAAAACTAATTTCATTTTTCATAAAAAGCTTATAAGCAGGGATGATCGCTATTTCAAAACCATCATTAATGACAGTATATTCTTGCTCTGAAGTAATAATAAACCCCTTATTCAATTTATAGAGTTCCATTGCTTCCGTCAAGCCTTTAATTTCTCTTTTTAGCGTTTGTTCATCACTTACATTATGACTAACCTGCATGGCTGCAATAACTTTTTTATTGTCATAAATAATAAAATCACACTCCTGCTTCCCTTTATGATAAAATATATTTTGCTCATATATACTGCTGTAATTTTGTCTTAAATACAAATAGACATAATTCTCTAATAATTTACCATAGTCTTCAGAATAACCCATTGTTAGAGTATTTAATAAGCCATTATCTATAAAATACATCTTCCGAAGAGAGGCATCTCTTTTCTTGGCAGAATAATCAAATTTAGAAATACTAAAAGCTAAATATATTTTTTCAGTAATACCATTAATTTCATAAAGCAAATTCTTGTCTAATTTATAGGATTGTGATTTAAATCCATTATATATCTTATTCACAGAAAATGGTTTACCAATATTATCTGCTATTTTCTCAATATAGCGTTTCAATATATTTGTAGATGTAATAGAATATCGTTCTATCAAATCTTTATATAGCATCACATAAAAATAATTCCGTAGAATTTCATTTCTTAATCGCAATTCAACATCAATGGTTTCAGGAAAACCTCCATTTTTCAAAAAATCGTAATACTTATTAATAATTAGAGCTTTATTTTTAGGCAGGTGTATATTATCATCAATGTTCAAATAGCGTAGATATTCATCAAAAGAGAAAGGATAGACTTCATAATTAATACTCCTACCACGAAGTGATGTTGCTATATCTGTTGATAGAAAATTTGAATTAGAGCCTGTGATATAAATATTTTTACTCACAGTATCATATATCCTTCTTATGAATTTTTCCCAAGCAGTTACATTTTGAATTTCATCAAAGAAAAACCATATATCTTTATCTTCCACAGAGGGATATAACTCCCGATATGCTTGAAGAATAAAATCCAAATCCTCTTGATTTAATAATAATCGTTCATCTTCAAAATTAATATAAAGAATATGAGTTTTAGGAACACCTTCATTAATTAGTTTAGTTATTGTATCAAATAATAAATACGTTTTTCCGCTTCTACGAACACCAATTACCGTAATTACCTTTTTGATATTTGTAGGTAATTGAATATTACGCCTAATACAATCCACATTAGGAGAAGCATGAAAGCTAGTAATTATTTCTTTTATAATTAATTTAATATCCATATCCTTTTTCTTTCCGTTAATTCAAGACAAATATACGATTTATTTCTTTACATTTCGGAGCAAATCTAATTATTTTGAATATATACCTTAAAATAATATACTTCTATCATGATTTCGTAAATATTATTATTACCCAATCACTGCCTTTTAGTCATTTCCTTTTTCAACTCTTCTGCGGTCCAGATGTCATCTTTAGCTTTGCAATAATCTACAAAAGCACAGCTAGGACAGTCTCCATCACAAAAGTCGATATTCCAGCCTGAGACAGCATGAAATCCTTCCTTAAAATGCTTACGCAATTGCTCATAAGCAAGTTTTGCAGGAATACCATCTCCTGGGAAGATCACATTTGTCCCCTTTGCCGACAAAGCATTAAGCATCGCAATTGTCAACTCTTGTGTTTGTGCCACTGTCATTCTTTCGGCTGGCGGCAATTCTACATAACTAACTCCAACCACCTGCTTAGCTGGCTCATATCTCGATTCCTCTATCTCCAACATTTGCTTTTCAAACTCATCGTAGGTATCGCCAAAGTTGGTTTCTTGCGTTGGGTCTTCCTCAGCTAGATTGAAGTCTTGGATGAGTTGATTTATGTAGTTTTGCATACTATTTACTTAGTTCATTGTGCCAGTTTTTAGCAGTTTCTTGGCCAATCCATGATTTAACTTCCTTCCAATTATCACGTTTCAAACTTTTCCATTTCTTATTGTCTTTTTTAATACAATTTTGAACAAAAACTTTAATATGGTCAAATTCTGATGAATCAATGGTTTTGTTTATTTTTTTATACTCCTTAACTATGGATTTACCTTTTGTAAACTCATCAATATTAACAAGTGATATTAAACCTGAACTTTTTAGTTCTGCTCGTTTTGCTTTATTGATTTCTTGCGCTTGTTTTAATTTCTCTTCAGCTTGTTTTGCTTTTCGTTCAATTTCTTCTTTATTTGCTTTTTCTTTGGCAATTAGTTCGGCTTTTCTAACATTTTCTTCCTGCTTTGCTATTTCTAGTTTTCTTCTTTCACTTACACTAACAAAACTATCATTCAACCCTTTACTATATTTGTCTAATCCTTTGCCCCTATATTTATTGAATTCATTTGAGTCTCTTTTTGAAACACCTTGCAATTCAAGTTCAGGATATTTTAAAAGCATTTCTTTCAATGGATCTTTAGTCATTGCATAAAGTTCTTTTAGCGAATCAGACTTAATCCAATCAATACCTTTTTTCTTCATCTCAAAAGAGATATACTTTTCAAAAGATGAGATATAATCTTCTAAATCATACTTAGTTGAATTATTCAATATGGCAAAAACAGTGGCTTTTCCAAAACCCAATGGTTTAGCACTACCCAAACTATGATTCAAGATGCCATTTTGGTTGTGCAAAGTAATTGCTGAAAGTAATGCTCCTATTTCAACTTTTGTTAAGTTAAAAAAGCGCACTTTGCCATTGAAAGTTGTAGCTGTTGGCAATGGCGTTATTTGAGTCTGGATATCAGTATTTTCATTTGTAAGACTACTCGGGTTTGTATTATTATCACCATGAACTGGGTATTTCTTAAATCCACTGAGTTCTGCATTTTCATTTAAATAGGTTTCACCACTCTTTATGTAAAATGGGTAATATGATGCTTTTGGTCCTCCTAATACCATGTTAACTGGTTCATTAGGTGTAATTTCACCATCACCAAATGCGTGTCCAATATATACTCTTCCTTTAAGACTCTTTTTGTTTCTATTTTCACCATGCTTATTGTCAGTATCTTCAACTGTCCCAAATAAAGTATCTGCTAAATCAAATCCATATTCTTTATCTCTAGTATAATAGCTAGCTAATGGGTTAAGTTCATTCAAATACTTTGTATTTGACATTTTGTATAATCTTGAGAACCCAAAATGCTCTACTTTTCCATCCTTTTCTTTAAAGAATACTGGTATTCTTCTGTTTGGATATGGATTGTTATTAGATGTTAGGTATTGCCATTGTGTATTATCAATCTTTTTGTCTATATCTACAAACCTTTTTACTAAATCCGAATCCACATCATATTCTTCATCTATTGGGTTAGTAAATATATATTCGTACTTTTTATTATTCATGCTTCCAAAAAACACCAAGTCACCTTTAAAATCTCCATTATTTGAAAAATCATACAATGTACCTGTTTT
>QMPB01000137.1 GCA_003648395.1 Bacteroidota bacterium | reverse complement strand
GCAGCATAATCAACACCATGGTGAGGGCGGCGTATTTTTAGAATAGGGTGCATACGACTATGACTAAATCTTGAACTAATACGGCTATAACGTAAAGGTGCTTTAAGAAATGCACGACGTAAACTTCCTCCTTCTTCGTCAAAATAATCCTCCAAACTATCTTGTACAAATATATATGCTTTATAATTATAGTCGAAATGAACAAACTGACAAGCAAGCACTTTTCCTAAACCAATATAGGTGCTGTCAATGAATTTTGTTTCGTAAATAATCTTATAACTATCGCCTTTCTGTAATCCGTAAAAATCAATAGTCCAAGCATATATATCAGAGAGCTCCATTGATAACATTGGGTCGTAACCTCCGTTTTTAAGACTTACCCATGGCGAACTTTCTATTATTCCTTCTGCCAAATTTGTATCAATCCTTATTGGAAGCTGATGCTCGGTGGCAATAATACTATCTATAAAATCAAATTTTACATAATTGGTTTTATTCAAATGATAAATTATATAATCCGTTTTATTAGTTGTGTCTTTTTTCCTAAATGTATAGTATGTATCTCCTGTACGCATATATTTTACATCAAAAATTTCTTTACTTGCATTCACAGCTTCAATTACTCTAGGGTAGCTTATGCCATTATTTTGAAGTATATTTGAGAAAAACTCATTCTTCTTAACACTGTTCTTTTGAATTATATAGTCATTTACTAAAATTCCAAATTTCGTCTTTGCAATTTCTTTTTCAATGGAGGAAATAGAGTCCTTAGAAGTTACAGTGTCAATATTTATACTGTTGTTTGTATTACAGCTACTTATGATAATAGTAAGAACTATTGCTAATATTATATGTATTTTATTCATTATTCTATTTTAGATATTTCAACAAAAGTAGTAAAGCATTGTATTCAATTTATTAATGTTTATAAAGAGTTATTAGCATTTTTTAGTGAATAAAAATGAAGTATATTTGCATGTATTATCAAACTAATTATGGCATTAATATATGCTGAAATATAACATTAAGACATGAAAATAATAGGAAATTTGATTTGGTTTTTGTTTGGAGGAATATTTATAGCAATTGAATATTTTATTTCAAGCTTGTTGTTGTTTGTTACTATCATTGGGATTCCTTTTGGAATTCAAACTTTTAAATTGGGTTTATTAGCATTATGGCCATTTGGCAAAGAGGTGGTTTATAGAAATAAAGAATCCTCTTTTTTATGGACAATAATGAATATTATTTGGTTTTTTATTGGTGGAATATGGATAAGTTTAACTCATCTAATATTTGGAGTTGTTTTCAGTATCACTATTATTGGTATTCCTTTCGGAAAACAACATTTTAAACTAGCGTCAGTTGCATTAACACCTTTCGGAAGAGAGATAATATAAATTACAATATCGAAAATATCTAGCGTATATTTGCATTCTAAATATCAGAAAGTTATATAAAAAAAATATTATATTTATGACATTAATTAAATCAATTTCAGGGATTAGAGGAACAATTGGTGGAGAACCAGGAGATACATTAAGCCCTTTGGATGTAGTAAAATTTGTTTCAGCATATTCTACTCAACTTCGCAATAAGTTTAAGAATAAAAAGATAAAAGTAGTACTTGGGCGTGATGCTCGTATTTCTGGTCCAATGGTAAACCATGTGGTTATTGGTACATTAAATGCCATGGGAATAGATGTGATTGACCTCGGGCTATCAACAACTCCAACGGTGGAAATGTCTGTTATTGACCATAAAGCTCAAGGTGGTGTTATACTTACGGCATCTCATAATCCTAAACAATGGAATGCACTAAAACTCCTAAATGAAAATGGTGAGTTTATTAATGCCTCAGAAGGAGCAGAGTTGTTGGAAATTGCCGCAAAAGAACAGTTTGATTATGCTCAGGTTGATGATTTGGGTAATACCACTTATGATACTAATGCAATAGCAAATCATATTAAGCATATTCTAAATTTGGATTTGGTAGATGTGGAAGCAATTCGTAAAGCTAATTTTACTGTAGCTCTTGATGCTGTGAATTCTACTGGAGGAATATCTATACTTCCATTATTAAAAGAGCTAGGAGTGGAAAATACTGTGGAGCTTTATGTGGAGCCAACGGGTCATTTTCCGCATAATCCTGAGCCTCTTCCTGAGCATTTAACAGAGCTTTCTGCTGCTGTGGTAGATAATAAGGCTGATGTTGGCTTTGTGGTTGATCCTGATGTTGATCGCCTTGCTATTGTTATGGAAAACGGTGAGATGTTTAATGAAGAATATACCCTTGTGGCTGTTGCAGATTATATTTTGCAACATCAGCCAGGAAATACAGTTTCTAATATGTCGTCTACTCGTGCTTTAAGTGAGATTACCAAAAAACAAGGGCATAGCTATTCTGCATCAGCAGTGGGCGAGGTGAATGTGGTAGAAATGATGCGCAAAACCAATGCAATTATTGGCGGTGAGGGTAATGGTGGTATAATATACCCAACTCTTCATGCTGGTCGCGATTCCTTGGTAGGTATTGCTTTATTCTTGACGTATCTAGCAAAAAGAGATATTAAAGTTTCTGAGCTCAGAGCTGAATATCCAGCGTTTTTTATAAGTAAGAATAAGATTCAACTAAAGCCAGAAATGGATGTTGATACTATTCTTATTAAAATGGAAGAAAAATATTCTAATGAAAATGTATCTGCAATTGATGGTGTAAAAATTGATTTTGCAAACTCATGGGTTCATCTTCGTAAGTCGAATACTGAACCAATTATCCGTATTTATGCTGAAGATTCTTCGCTTGAAAAAGCTGATGATTTAGCAAATATAATTATTAACGATATAAAATCTTTTATGTAATGGGAGCACCTTTGGTAAATAAGAAATCACCTCTTAAGCAGGGTATTACTATGGCAATTGTAATGTTTGTAATGAGCTTGGCATGGCAAACTTATAAGCTTGGAGAGTTTAATAAATTTGTAATCTTTGCTTCCGTTGTTGGAGGTCTAGTTGGGGGATTGGTTTATGGCATAATTTCATATTTTCGTTATAGGTAGATATTGGTAATCAATATGTTGTAAGCTTATCAACTGTTATTAATTGATAACTTTTGAAGCGAATAGATTAGGTGAGAATACCATAGTTTGATAGTTAATTAAATATGATAAAACGATTAATTACACTTATTGTTATAATAGGACTGTTAATGTCGATAGCCTGTAAAAAGTATACTACTGCACCTCCTAGTGGCACAGATAAGCCATTTCATACAGGAGAAGTAGTATATGTTTCAGATTATCAGACGGAAGGCTATTATACCTCTATTGATGAGAGTGGTACAACATATAGTGGTTACCTATGGACGCAGTATAAGGTTGGTGATTTTATAACTGTACAATTTAATTAAGAAGCAATAATATGATTTATCTCGATAATGCGGCAACAACGCAAATGGATGCCAAGGTGATTGATTATATGCATGAATTAATGCACAATCATTATGGAAATCCTTCTTCTATTCATGCTTATGGCCGCCAGGCTAAGGTGTTGGTAGAGAATGCGAGAACTAAGATTTCGTCATTATTAAAGGTTTTTCCTGCAGAAATATTTTTTACCTCTGGAGGTACCGAGGGGATAAATACTATAATTAACGGAGTACTATGTAAGCCAGAAATAACAAAGGTAATTACTAGCCCAATAGAACATTCTGCAATGCTAAATAGCATAAATCATTATTCTAAATTATATAATGTGGAGCTTTGTATGCTTGCTGTTGATGATAAAGGAAATGTTAATCTTAAAGAATTAGCTACCGAATTGGAGAATCATGATGGGAAATCATTGGTTAGTTTAATGCATGCTAATAATGAAATAGGAACATTGCTCTCCATTAAGAAAGTTGGTGAAATTTGCAAAAAAAACAATGCTTTATTTTTATCAGATACCGTACAAACCATAGGTAAGTTTAGGAATGATTTTTCGGCAGGATATCCTGATTTTGCAATAGGTTCAGCACATAAGTTTCATGGACCTAAGGGTGTTGGTTTTGTTTTTATAAATGGAAATAATAAAGTAGATCCTTTATTTATTGGTACACAAGAGCGAAATATGAGAGCAGGTACCGAAAATATCTTTGCTATTGCAGCTATGGCCAAAGCTATGGAAATTGCTTACGAAAATATGGACTCAGTTATCAAGAAATATGCTGAGCTTAAATCCTATTTATTGGATACAATAAAAAGTGAAATTGGTAATATATCTTATAATGGAGATATTGATGGGCTTCCAAATCTTATAAATATAGCTATTCCTAAGACTGCCAATAACGAAATGCTACTAATGAAATTTGATATAGCAGGAGTGATGATTTCTGGAGGTAGTGCTTGTAGCTCTGGAGCTCTTAAAGATTCTCATGTAATAAAAGCACTTGGCAAAGCCAATGAATATAGAGCAATCCGTATTGCTTTTAGCAAATATACTACTACTGAAGAAATTGATAAGTTTATAGAAGTATTAAAGAAGGTATAATACCAAAAAAAGATCAAAAAAGAATATTTTTATAAATGATCATAAAATTCGAGCTACCCACGGCATGATTTATTATAAAGAAAAGAAGCTCGATGAATTCCTAACCCACGCTCGTAAGTTGGAAAAAAGTATGGAAGGGAATAGGTAGAATTAAGAATGTAGAATTGAGAATTAAGTCTTTACAGCCAAAGTGATAATAATTACAGATTTAAGGAGAATTATTTAACTTCTATCCTTAGTTCAGCATTCATAGTTTTCAAGTATTCTTCAATGGGATTTAATTTCATTCTTTTTCTTAAAATAGAAAGACTATCTGGTGAAGCAAGATTATTCCCTAGATAGTATACTTGTTTTAAAGAGTCATAAGACATTTGCGTACCATAAATTTGGTTCTTACCTTCATATTTTAAAATTCTATCAATGTATGTAGCATATTGATTCTTAAAAAAATCATCAATTTCAGCATTTTTTCTTAATAATGGTTCATACTTACGCATTAACTTTACATCTCCACAATGTTGAAACACTAGGAATAAAACATAGTTAGAAATTTGTCCAACATCCTTTGTAAGTACCCAACCGTAGATCTCAATTATTTCCTCTGCATCTTGCACGTTTTTATCGTTAATTTCTTTTTTCATTTTCCAATAATAGTCAGAAGAATCAGGATAAATATTCATGAGAGTATTATATGACTGGTCTAAAACGTCTATAGTCATTAGTTGTTTCGATAGATCAGGATAATTTAAATCTCCAAATTTTGCTTGATATTTTTCAAACCTAATATCAACTACATCTTTCCAACGACTATCATTTACTAAATTTATCAATTGTCCATTCGATAATCTCCAAGCTGACGAATCAAGGGATGAGTTAATCAAATCTAAATTATAAAATGCAGAATCTAAATTATTTACAAGAGCGTAAATGTATGTGATATTATACAGTGTATTTATAGACTTATCAATTTCTAATGATTTGTTATAGTTTTTTATAGCAGCATCAAATTCGCCAAGCATTTTTAAACTATCGGCTATAATTTCGAATTTATTATTGGGACGTTTTTGTATTAATACAGAAGTGTCTACTTTTTTTGGTGAGTGAGAGTTACATCCAAATATTACTAATCCTGTAATAAAAACAATTACAGCCATTAATAAGGTGCCTTTTTTCATAAGTTTCAATTTTACATTCCTAATCATATAATGATACAATGGTTCAATTATACAATACATTAAATCATTATACCATTACACCATTACACCATTAAATCATTACACCATTAAATTCCTAATTTCACATTCCTAATTCTTATACTTGATCCTCAGCAAACCACTCAGCATAGCTGGTGGCGGTTTCGTGTAGTTTAATGGCAACTAATTCAATACCTTCTGGTAATTCAGGAATAATTCTGTCGGCAAAATCAATAACCATATTTTCGCATGTAGGTTGGTAATCAACCATATGTGTTCGTCCAAATAACTGATTATTTTCGGTAAGCCATTCGCTAGGAGTTTCGCTATTAATTACAAATGCATGATCTAGCGGGTCCACAATTAGTCTATTTACAATCTTTTTCAAAGCTCCAAAATCCATAACCATTCCTCGTTTTGGCGACGATTTATCCCAATTTGGAGTAGCTTTTATAGTAACTGCCAATTTGTATGAGTGACCATGAATATGCTGACATAAACCATCGTAATTAAGTAGCGAATGAGCCATCTCAAATTCAAATTCTTTTGTAAGTCTTATTTTTGTCATAGCTTTATTAGTTTTAAGGTTTTGTGTTGATTGTATCTATTGCTGATACCTATAAAGTAAATCCCTGCTTCCAAACTAGATATATCAATTTTTATATTCTTACCATATGCTTCCGAATGTAATAACGCTCTACCACTAATATCAATAATATCTATTGAATAGTTAGAATTATTATTCTCTACGGTTATATGGATTTCAGAATTTGCAGGATTTGGATAATAACTAAATAGTAATTCAGTGCTTAGTTCTAAACCAGTATTTGGAAACCAAACTGAATCCACCCACTCGGGATGGTCAATATATGGATTACGATTATTTTGAATACCATAAACAGCATTATTTCTTTCAATTTCTTTTGTGCTTACAGTATCTTGAATATGCCATTGATATAACATATTCAAAGCCCATGTTTTAGGCTCAGCGCCATCTACCATGGCGCTGCCTGACCAGTTTGCATCTTCACCAAAGTAGCGTGTTGCCATATAAAAATATGTTCTTGCAAAATCTCCTTTATATTCATCAATGGGCTCAAATACAGTTCCCGTATATCCTGCTGTCGTATTTGGTCCAAGTTTACTTCCGTTTTGCGAAGTCCATGTTGCATTACTAACTTCTCCAAAAGGATAATTTGATCTTCTACCATTCACATAGCCATCAGTAGGATATATATGAAAAATATCTGTAATCATAGGGTTCGCATTATTGAACCAACTTTTTGGAAAAGAATGCTCTCTATTATAACAAGAATTTTCGCCACTATAGTTCCCACATTGATCCGAAACAAAAGTGTATTCGTAAGGTGGAGTGCCTCCAGGGTTATCGGAGTACATATCCCAAACTTTGCCATTAGCCTTTTTATCAGTAGTTTGGCATGAGGTCCAAATCTGAGAATAGGATATTACTGTATGATTATCAATTATATCGTGTAATGCTTGTTTCATAATGTCTCCCTCTTTCCCAATAGCATTATCGTAATAATTTGGTGGAATTTGTGCTATTGTAACACTGCTTACTAGGAAAACTAAATATAAAATATACTTCATAATTTCTTAATTATTTTAAATAATCTATTAACTAATCCCAATATTTATTAGGACTGAAGACTGCGAACTGAAGACTGCATACTAAATTCTATTTATCAAATAACAACCTATCACCTCTAAAATCCTCCATAAACTCACCATCATTATAAACAAGGCTACCATTTACAAAAGTTTTAAGAACTTTAGATTTAAACTCTTTACCATCAAATGGCGACCAGCCAACTTTATATAGCACATTTGATTTATCAGCAGTCCATTTATTATCAAGGTCTACAACCACTAGGTCAGCAAAATACCCTTCCTTAATAAACCCACGCTTTTCAAGAGAAAAACAATCAGCAGGAGCATGACACATTTTTGTAACTATTTGCTCAAGGCTAAGTTCTCCACGGTGATAAAACTCTAACATAGAAACCAATGAATGTTGTACTAGTGGCCCACCCGATGGTGCATCAAAATAGTTATTATCTTTTTCATCGGCAGTATGTGGAGCATGGTCTGTAGCTATTACATCAATTTTATTGTCAATAAGAGCTTGCAATAAGGCTTTTCTATCAGTTTCGGTTTTTACTGCTGGGTTCCATTTTATTTTTGTACCGTAAGTATCATAATCCTTATCATTAAAAATAAGATGATGAACACAAACCTCTGCCGTAATTTTCTTTTCCTTTAAAGGTGTTTTATTATCAAAAAGTCCCATTTCTTTGGCCGTAGTTAGGTGCAAAACGTGCAAGCGAGTATTATTTTCCTTTGCAAGTTTTACTGCCATCGACGAAGATAGGTAACAAGCTTCTGCAGAGCGAATAAGAGGATGCATTCGTATTGGCATATCTAAACCATACTTTTCCTTAAATTCCGCAGTATTCTTTTTTATTGTAGCTTCATCTTCGCAATGGGTCGCAACAAGGGTAGGAGCCTGACTAAAAATGCCTTTCAATGTTTCGGGATTATCAACAAGCATATTTCCCGTTGATGAGCCCATAAAAACTTTAATTCCACATACATTCTTGGGATTCGTTTTTAATATTTCATCCAAATTATCGTTTGACGAACCCATATAAAAGCTAAAGTTAGCCATAGATTTTCTAGCGCCATCTTCATATTTTTTCTCCAATAATTCTTGAGTAAGTATTGGAGGATTATTATTAGGCATATCCATATATGATGTTACTCCTCCTGCAATAGCAGCACGACTTTCGCTTGCAATATCAGCCTTATAAGTAAGCCCTGGATCTCTAAAATGTACTTGGTCGTCAATTATGCCTGGGATAATATATTTGCCATCAATATCAATAATATCAGCATCAATTTCTGGGGTTTCTCCTTCGTAAATAGCTTTAATAAGTTTACCATCTATTAGAATAGAACCACTAAATATTTGATTATTATTTACAATATTTGCATTTTTAAGAAGTATCATTTTTTATAGGTTTTAGGGTTTTCTAAAGAATTATACTAATGTTTACTTTTTATGATATAGTATGCCACTTATTTTAAGTAAAGTATCCATAATAACTATCTTTGTATTAACGTTTCTAGAAATATGGTAGACAGCATCATTCAGTACTTTTGATATTTCATCAATATTATTATAATTTACAAATTTACTGAACTTTTGAATAAAATCTAGCTCTGCACCACTAGCTTTTACTAGCTCGTAATTATTTAGCGATTGATAATTACACATTCTTGATATCTTAAGGCCATAAAGAAGAAGTTGTTTTATGTTCTCACGACCAATTTTACCTGTTTCATCAGAAATTTTACGCATTTTGGCAAACTGCCGCCCATATGCAAAAAGCATCATATTCCTAAAAATTTCAAAATTAGGATTAAGCTGTTTTTCATTGGCAATTAT
>QMPB01000136.1 GCA_003648395.1 Bacteroidota bacterium | reverse complement strand
TGATAAAGCACAAGCTTTATTTGATAATTGTTTTAAAGTATTAGATGGACCTGATGCTCCTGAACTATTAGCTCAAGAATTAAATAAGACTTTATTAATATATTTAAAGAATCTTAAGTCTTCAAATAATCCTACTGAAGAGTATAAAGAAGAAGATGTTACTATCACGGCATTGAATAATGACTCTACTCATTATGATGCATATTATAGATTTCAAGGATATCAGATTTTCCAGCTAGCTAATGATGAAGTTTCATTATCAGAATTGGATAATCCAGATAAAGCAAGAATAGTTGCTCAGTGTGACTTAAAAGATAGTATCGAAAGTTTGGTTAATTTCTACTATGATGATAATTTAGGTGGAAATATTCCAATTATGAAAGTTGAAGCAGAAAATAAAGGAATAAGACATACTTTTGAAATTACCGAAGATGCTTTTGCTACAGGAGATAAAAGACTTATTAATAATAAGAAGTATTATTATACAGCTATAGCATATGCACATAATAATTTTAAAAAATATACGCAAGATCCTGCTGGAAATGGAGGATTAGATGGTCAAAAAGTTAGATACTTATCAGGAAGAAAATCAGCAATTGGACCAATTAAAATTCATACTTTAATGCCTCATATTCCTATTCCTGAAGCAGAAGGTACTGTTGTTAATTCTGATTTCGGTTCTAGCCCAATGATTACTCGTCTTGACGGTCGTGGTAACGGAGGTATAGACCTTGAATTGACAGATAAGTCTAAGCAAGATATTTTTAATAATAATCAAGTTGAGAAAATTGAATATGTAAATAATCATGGACCTATTAATGTTAAGGTTATTGATCCATTAAACGTTTCTTCAGCAGAATATATACTTAAATTTGATGCTGTAGGTTCTGTTAATACGGCAAATTGGACACTATATAAAGATGGTGATTTGATTGCTACTTCTGATGCAACTATTGAATTAGGAAATGAACAATTGCTTTTGGATGAAGGTTTGAGTATTCAAATTCAACAAAACAAAGGTGCTGGAGATATTGACCTTAAATCTAACGGTTATATTTCTTCAGATATTATTTATAAGGATAGTTCTCATATGTGGTTAAGTGGCTTCCCTGATATTGACGCAGCTCCAGATTTGAATTATGAAACTCCAAGTCCTTATAATTGGATTCGTTCAGGTACATTAGAGGATAAAAGCAAATCATTTCATAATGATTATGATCCTGCTCCTTCTGGTGGAGATTTAACATGGGTAGATCCAAATGAATCATTTGAAAAATTAATAGGAGGAACTTGGGCACCCTATAAATTATCCTCTATTTATGTTAATGGCCCAGCAGGGACGGCAACTCATAAAAGTTATAAATTATCTATACTTGAAGGTGTTGACATTATTTTAACTTCAGATAAATCTAAATGGTCTCGTTGTCCTGTTATTGAAACAGGTGATGACACTAAAGCAAGTGAAGGAGGAGTTAAGAAGTTGCTATTAAGAGCACATAATTCTATTGATAAAGATGGTGTCTTTGCTACTAGTGGTAGTGGTGATGATCTAACAGACATAGACGCTCCTAATTATATCTCAGAAACTAGTATGGGTTGGTTCCCTGGATATGCTATTAGTGTTGAGACAGGTGAAAGACTTAATGTTATGTATGGAGAGTCCTCTTGGTTAGTTGGTGAGAATGGTAGAGATATGCAGTTTAACCCAACATCAAAATTTATGACATTTCTTGGTGGAGTAGACGGTGTATTAATGGGTGGTAAACATTTCTTATATATTTTCCGCCATTCACCAGATAATAACGGTTGTCCTGCTTATGATGCTGGAAAATGGCTTAGAGATAAAATGGATGGAAATCCAAATAATATTAAATTGCTGCAAGTTCATAGAGATATTATGTGGGTAACAATACCAATGGCAAATCCTAATGAGAAATGGCTTGATAATGATGCATGGATTAGACTTCGTGTAAATTATCCTTATACTTTAGAGACATGGAGTGAAAAGAATTCAGATATTGTAAGTTCTAGGTATAATGGGGGATATCCTGCTTATTCATTTAATACAGCAAATATTGCAACAACAAAAATGGATAATGCTACTGCTGAAAGCGCCCTTGACCTTATTAATGTTGTTCCTAATCCTTATTATGCTTTTTCGTCTTATGAAACAGACCAGCTAGATAATAGGGTTCGAATAGTTAATTTACCTGAGCGTTGTACCATAAGTATTTATTCTTCAAATGGTATACTTGTACGTAGGTATAAAAAAGATGAGATAAACACTTATATTGATTGGGATTTGAAGAATACTGCTAATATTCCAATTGCTGGAGGTGTATATTATATTCATATTGATGCACCAAATATTGGTGAAAAAACTATTAAGTGGTTTGGAATATTACGTCCAGTCGATTTAAATGCATTTTAATTAAGAAACCAAAATATATCATATAATGAAGAAATTATATAAAATATTATTATTTAGTCTAGTGTTAAGTCTAGTATATGGACAAAGCTATGCTGGAAATAAGGATAGAGCAGGAGAGGCTGGTGCAGGCCAGTTACTTATTAATCCTTGGGCTAGAAGTAATGGTTTAGGTGGTTCAAACTCTGCTAATATTCAAGGACTAGAAGCTACGTTTTGGAATGTTGCTGGTTTAGCACATACTATAGGAACTGAACTAATATTTTCTAATACAACATGGTTAAAAGGAACTGGAACAAATATTTCAGCTTTTGGATTATCAAAAAAACTTGGTGAAAATGGCGGAGTTATTGGTCTTTCAGTGGTGTCTTTCTCTTATGGTGATATTATGATTACTACTGTTGATCAGCCTGAGGGAGGAATGGGAACTTTTTCACCATCTCAGAGTAATATTAACTTCTCTTATGCCAAGACTTTCTCTAATAGCATTTACGGTGGTATTAATATTAAGTATGTTACTGAATCAACATCCGATACGCATGCTTCAACTATAGCTGTAGATGCTGGTATTCAGTATATTACTGGTAAACATGACGAGATTAAATTTGGCGTAGCTTTGAAGAATATTGGAGGAACAATGAGTTATGAAGGTGATGGAATGTCTTTTCGTGGTTTAGTACCAGGACAGGTTAACGCTATGACAATTGAACAGCGTTCTGCAGGATTTGAATTACCTTCACTTATTAGAATTGGTTTTTCATATGATTTCTTCTTAGGTGATAAGTCAATATTGACACCTGCTTATAATTTTACTTCTAATTCATTTATGAATGACCAACATGCTTTAGGTATAGAGTTTAAGTGGAGTAAGTATTTAGTTTTAAGAGCAAGCTATGTTTATGAAGATGGAATATACGATGAAACAATTAGAATGAATGCACTGACTGGGTTTGCAGCAGGAGCATCTATAAAAGTTCCATTTAATAAAGATAATAAGTCTGGTTTTTCAATTGACTATGCTTATCAAGATTCAAATCCATTTGCTGGTTCTCACAGCGTTGGAATAAGATTATTCTTCTAGAATAATCTTATAGTACGCAAATTTTATTTCACTATTTTTGCAGCTAATAAATCAGAAGTTTTTTTTTGAACTTCTGATTTATTATATATACCAATACTAGTTTTTAACTACAATGTATTCACTATTACTATAGTGTATATATAATTTTTTTTAAAAAATAAATAATTACATATTATGGCTGAAGTACAATATTTCTCAGAAGAGGGACTACAAAGAATTAAGGATGAGTTATTAGAATTAACTACTGTTCAGCGTCCATATATTTCCAATCAAATTGGAGAAGCAAGAGATAAAGGAGATTTGTCTGAAAATGCAGAATATGATGCTGCTAAGGAGGCTCAAGGTTTATTAGAGCTTAAGATTTCTAAATTGGGAGAAATTGTTAGGAATGCTCGCCTTATTGATGAAACTAAGATAGATGCTAGTAAAGTTTTATTACTTTCTAAAGTGACTATTCGTAATCAAGCTAATAAGAAGGAAATGATTTATACTATTGTTCCTGAAAAAGAAGCGGATCTTAAAAAAGGAAAGATATCTGTTAATTCTCCAATAGCAAAAGGTTTGTTGAGAAAAGAAGTAGGTGATACTGCTGAAATTAAAGTTCCAGCTGGACTTTTAAAATTTGATATTGTTAAAATAGAAAGATAATGAGTAGTATTTTTACCAAAATAGTTAATGGAGAAATTCCATCATATAAAATTGCAGAAGACGATAGGTTTTTTGCCTTTTTAGATATTAATCCGCTAGCAAAAGGACATACACTTGTAATACCTAAGAAGGAAGTCGATTATATACTTAACTTAGATGATGAATTGCATGCCGATTTATGGAATTTTGCTAAAAAAGTTGCTAAAGCTGTTGAAAAAGTAGTGGAGTGTAAAAGAATAGGTCTCACTGTAATAGGACTTGAAGTGCCTCATACCCATATTCATGTTATCCCAATTAATACCATTTATGACATGGATTTTAAAAGAGAAAAACTAAAGTTTAGTGATGATGAGTTTAAATTTATCTCTGAAAGAATTTCTCAAGAGTTTATTAATTTATAGGAAACTGTAAAGTATAATTGGAACCACCTACTACTAAAGTATGGTGGTTTTTTTGTTTTTATTTTTTTTGAACTTTCTTGCATACATTAAGTAGTGATAATTGATAAGAATTATATGTAGATAAAACATGAAAATTATTATTTGATAAATAACAATAGATTGTTATTTTTGAACAATATTTAACAATTGAAATAACAAATAATAATTATAGATATGGAAAAGAGAACTATTGTTACTATGCCAGGCGATGGTATTGGGAAAGTTGTATTAGATGAGACGATTAGAGTACTTGATGCAGCAGGCTTTGAGGCTGATTATGTAGAAGGTGATATTGGTTGGGAGTTTTGGAGAAAAGAAGGTAATCCACTTCCTCAACGTACAATTGATTTATTGGAGAAGTATAAAATTGCTCTTTTTGGTGCGATTACATCTAAACCAAAAGATGAAGCTTTTGAAGAGTTAGCTACTGAGTTCAAAGAAAAAGGGTTGATTTATTCTAGTCCAATTGTTAATTTGCGCCAGCACTTTAACCTTGATATTTGTACTAGACCTACTAAATCATATTTAGGAAATCCTCTTAATTTTATAAGAAGAGGAGCCAATGGAGATATTGAAGAGCCAAATGTAGATGCTGTAATCTTTCGTCAGAATACTGAGGGACTTTATGGTGGTGTTGAGTGGACTGATCCTGATAAACAGGTTTATGATGCTTTTATGACTCACACAAAATTTAAAAAGAACTTTGGTAATGTTCCCAAAGAAGAGGTTTCTATTTCTACTCGTATTTTTAGTAAGAGATCTACAGAAAGAATACTTAGAGCTGCATTTAATCATGCTAAAGAGTATGGTTATAATTCTGTAACTCTTTGTGAAAAGCCTAATGTTATTCGTGAGACTTCAGGAATGATGTATAAAATGGCTCTTAAAATGCAAAAAGATGATTACCCTAATATTGAGCTATGGAACACTAATATTGATGCTCAGATGATGTGGCTAACTAAGAATCCTGAAAATTATGGTGTAATAGTAGCTGGAAATATGTTTGGAGACATTATAAGTGATGGTTTCGCAGGTTTAATAGGTGGTTTAGGCTTTGCTTGCTCTGCTCAGATTGGAGAGAATGGTGTAGCTGTTTTTGAGCCAACTCATGGTTCTGCTCCAAAGTATGCCGATTATGAAGTAAGTATTGTAAACCCAATTGCAATGATTGAGTCTGCTTGCATGATGCTTGATTATATTAATGAAAAAGAAATAGCAACTAAAATTAGGAAAGCCGTTGCTGATGTTATTAGTGAAGGAAAAGTTCGTACTTACGATATGATGAAAATGAGTGGACGCCCTGATGTAATAAACAAAGGTGCCGCAAGTACTGTGGAGATGGCGGAAGCAATTATTGCGAAACTGTAAGGAGAAGGGAGAAAGGAAAAGGGAGAAAGGAAAAGGAGAAAGGAATAATAAATAGATAGTTATGAGTGTTGATAAGAAGACTAGAAGTGAAATAATATAGTATGTCCTTTATCCTTTTCCTAATCCTGTTTCCTTTATCCTAAATAAATAATAAATATTTGAAATTATGACAAACGAAGTATTATCCCTCTGGGAAGAAGAACTTTCTTGGATAAAAAATGAAACTTTGCGAAAGCAAACAGCTGATACTTGGACATTGGCTCTTGAAAGAAGTGTATTGACAGCAGAGGATTTGAATAAAATACCGTTTACTTTATTAGTTGGTCCCGATTTGAAAGTGACTTTTATGGATCATAAACGCAGTGTAGTACATATTGCTCGTGATGCAGGTCAAAAAATAAACGAAATGTATCATGGTGAATTAACTTGTGATATGGATGTTCTTATTGCTGGAGCTATTCTTTGTGATGTAGGTAAGCTGTTGGAGTATGAATTTGATGAGAATGGAAAAGCCATTCAAGGAAATTATGGTAAGTATGTACGCCATCCTTTTAGCGGATTGAGTATTGCTGAACAATGTGGAGTGCCTGCACCTGTTTGTCATATTATTGCTGCCCATGCTGGCGAAGGAAATATGATTAAACGTAGTACAGAAGCCTATGTTGTTCACCATGCCGACTTTATGACATTCTTACCATTTAAGGAAAGATTAAAAGTTTAATTAAAGAAGAATAGAAAATTAATAAGGTATATAGATGAATATTCTTTTAGCAGCAGTTGCTCCGGTAGCAATAATTTTGCTTTATATTTATTATCGCGATAAGTATGAGAAAGAGCCAATAAAACAACTTTTAAAAGCTTTAGCTGCTGGAATGTTTATTGTTATTCCAGTAATATTTGTTGAGACTTTCTTAGGAGAAATAAGACTTAGTTTGGAGCTTCCTTCTCAATCTGATGCCTTCTTCAATGCTTTTGGTATTGCAGCTTTTTCAGAGGAAATATTTAAGTTTATAGCTTTTCTTTTTATTATTTGGAAAAGTAAGGATTATAACGAACGCTTTGATGGTATTGTGTATGCAGTATTTATTAGCCTAGGTTTTGCACTAGTTGAGAATATTAAGTATTTAATGAATTATGGAAATGAAATTGCACTTATGAGAGGTGTATTGGCAGTGCCGGCTCATGCTTTATTTGGAGTAACAATGGGGTACTATTTTTCTCTTTCAAAGTTTAGTTCAAACAAGAAGGATAAAGTAAAATTCTTTTATTTTGCTATAATATTTCCAATAATTCTTCACGGTTCTTATGACTTTATTCTTATGGCTAATGAGCCAATGGGAATGTTAGCTTTTGTCCCTTTTATCATTTTTTTGTGGAAAACAGGATTTAAACGAATGAATATTCTATCAGAGAACTCAAGATTTAAAAAATAGCTTATATTATTTGAAAAGGTAATAGTAACAAATTAATATGATTGCATAAGGATATTGTAATAATAGCTTTGCGTCTTAGCGACTTTGCGAGAGATATAAATATAATGAACTAATAATTATGAATATAATAGAAAAAATTATTGCTAATCATAGCAAAGGAAACTCAGTACGACCTGGAGAAATAGTTGATGTTGGAATTGATGCAAGAGTTGCAAGAGATTTTGGTGGTGCTAATGTGGTAAAGAACTTAATTGCAAATGGATTGAGTCTTGAAAATCCTTCAAAGACATTCTTTACTTTTGATACTAACCCTGGTGGTTCTGACCAAAAATATGCTGCTAATCAGCACTATTGCAGAATGTTTGCAAGAGAAAATGATATTCAAGTTTTTGATATTGATACAGGTATTGGTACTCATCAAGCAATAGAAAGAGGTTTGGTGCAACCAGGTGGTACTTTTGTTTCTACCGATTCTCATGCCAATATTACTGGTGCAATTGGTGCCTTTGGACAGGGAATGGGAGACCAAGATATTGCGGCTGTATGGGCTAAAGGTAAGGCGTGGTTTAAAGTGCCTGAATCTGTAAAGCTGATATTAAATGGCAAAAAGCCAAAGAATGTTGCGGCTAAAGATGTTGTGCTTAACTTGCTAAATATATTTGGCGCAAATAAATTACTTGGAAAAGCTGTAGAAATTTATGGCGATGATGTTGATAATTTTACTCTTGACGAGAGAATTACAATATCTTCAATGGCTACTGAAATGGGAGCAATTATTCTTCTTTTTACTCCAAATGATGCAATTTACCGCAATCTTGAAGAATTAAGTGGTAAAAAAGCAGAGCGTATTTTTGCTGATGAGGATGCTGTTTACTCAGAGACTTATGATGTTGATATGAGTAAGTTTGTACCAATGGTGGCTATGCCAGGTCATCCTCACGATGATACTACTCTTGAAAGCGTAAAGAGAACAAAAATTGATTCAGCCTTCATTGGAAGTTGTACTAACGGCCGTATGGAAGACATGCGTATTGCTGCTGAAATTCTGAAAAATAATAAAGTAGCTAAAGGTGTTGTTCTCAAAATAGTTCCTTCTACTGATGCAATTTGGCAACAATGTCTTGATGAAGGAATTATTAAGATATTTAAAGATGCTGGAGCTTTAGTTTCTAATGCTGGTTGTGCTGGTTGCGCCGCAGGTCAAGTTGGACAGAATGGGCCAGAGGAGATTACTATCTCAACAGGAAATAGAAATTTTAGAGGAAAGCAGGGAAAAGGTGAAGTTTATTTGGCTTCTCCAGCTACAGTTGCTTTATCGGCAGTTGCAGGCTATATCACTGATGAAATGATAGAGAATGATGTGCCTGTTGAGTTTGAGAATAAAGGATTGAAATTGAAAGGGAATGTAGATAAAACATCTAATAGTACTTCTGAAAAACCTTTAATTGTTGAAGGTAGAGCTTGGCTTATTATGAAAGATGATATTGATACTGATATGATTTTCCATAACCGTTATCTTGCGATTACCGATATTAACGAAATGGGGCAATATGCTTTCGATAATCTTGAAGGTTTTGAGAATTATGCCAAAGAAACTCAAGATAATGATATCATTATCACAGGGAAGAATTTTGGAGCAGGGAGTTCTCGCCAGCAAGCGGTTGACTGTTTTAAAGCTTTGAAGAATTCTTGTATTCTTGCAGAATCTTATGGTGCAATATATGAGCGTAATGCCATTAATGCAGCTATGCCTATTCTGACATATTCTCCAGAAATGATTTCTGAACTTGAACTT
>QMPB01000135.1 GCA_003648395.1 Bacteroidota bacterium | reverse complement strand
CTTAGAAGTTCTATTAATAAGCATTTTTGGTTAGGTTGGCTTTCTACTGTTGATTATAAAATTAGTAAAACTCTAAAATTATCTGGAGGTATTGATTTAAGAACATACAAAGGAGAGCATTATAGAGAATCTTATGATATGCTTGGTGCTGATAAGTATTTCGATTATAATGCTAAGTATAATCATCGTAATGATTACACAACAGAGAACTACTATAAGACAGAAGGCGATAAGATTCTCTATCACAATGATGGCAATGTTCGTTGGGGAGGTTTATTTGGACAATTAAAATATAATGAAGGCAATTGGTCAATGTTTGCTAATCTTACTTTTGCATATTCTGGTTACAAACGTATTGATTATTTCAAAAAGAAAGATTTAGTAGTTGATGGTGTTGTTTATCCACAAGCAGTTGGATATCATGATAGTACTCATTTCGTTTTCCCTGTCGGAAATGTTACAACAGTTTATTCCGATACTGTTACTATTAATGGCAAAAAGTATGATATTAATAGTTCTGAGGCCAGATATGCCGAAACAGATTGGAAATATATTCCTGGTTTTACAGTAAAACTTGGAGCTAATTATAATCTTAGCGAAACTCAAAATATATTCTTTAATGTTGGATATTTGAATAAGGCTCCTAGATTTCAGAATGTTTATGATAATAATAATATGCTATATCAAGATATTAAGAACGAGAAAATAATGGCTGGTGAACTTGGTTATAGTTACTTCAATGAGAAATTTACTTTCAATTTTAACTCATATGCTACTTATTGGAAAAACAAACCTGCTGATAGACCTTTTACATTTAGAGATGCTGATGATAATACATACAGTGTAAATATTAATGGAATGGACGCTCTTCACTTGGGTGTTGAAGCAGAATTTGGTTATAAAATTACTAAGGGCCTACTTTCAGAAACTGTAGTATCTCTTGGTAATTGGAAATGGTTGTCAACAGATTCAGCACAAGTAACAGACGAAAATACAGGCGATGTTGTTGGCAAAGTTTACTATGTTGCCAAAGGATTATATGTAGGTGATGCAGCACAAACTCAGTTGCGCGAAAGCTTGCGTTGGCAATTGCCTTGGAAGGCCGTTAAAGGAGTTTATTTAAAAGGAGCTATTACTTATTTTGCAAGAAACTACTCTCAATTTGACCCTATTTCTTTAGATCCAAACAATTCTGATAATAAAAATGCCTTTAATCCTGATGGTACTCCAAAACAAAGTTGGCTAATTCCTAATTATTATTTGGTAGATATATTTGCTGGATATGGTTTTAAAGTTAAGAAACTTAAGTTTAATCTAAGATTTATTATTCTAAATGCTTTTGATGCAACTTATATTTCTGATGCTCAGAATAATGACCCTTATGGCGACCAAGCATGGAATGACTCTGAAGCTCGTTCTGCAACAGTTTTCTTCGGAATGGGACGTAGGTTTATGACTTCTTTGGCTATAAAGTTTTAAAGGTTAAAGTATGAAGGCTAAAGTTTAAAGTAAAAAGTGGGCAGTCAGCAGTAACAACAAACAAAGAACAATAAACATTTTAACATAAATATATATGAAACAAAAATTATTAATCATCATGATGCTTTTTGCATCTTCTTACGGATTCTCACAGATAACAATTAGTGCAGCTCGTGCTTTAGGTGCAGGATCAACAGTTACAATTAAAGGTATTGTTACCAATGGTGACGAACTAGGCGCAATTCGATATATTCAAGATTCTACCGCAGGTCTTGCAATTTATAGCACTTCACTTGCAAGTGTTGTTAGAGGCGATTCAATTTCAGTAACAGGAACTTTGGTTGACTATAATCAGCTACTAGAAATGAACCCAGTGTCAAACTTTACTATATTAAGTACAGGAAATACTTTACCAACACCAGAAGTTATTGTTCCAGATTCTCTTAACGAAAATCATGAAGCAGAATTAGTACGTATTAATGGTGCTGTATTCACAACCAATCCTGGAGGAACTTTTAGTAGTAATTCTCCATATAGTTTTATAGCAAACGGTCAGACTTCAACGATTTATGTTCGTTCAAATCATCCTTTAATTGGAACAATTATACCTATGGGAATGGTTGATTTAATAGGTATTACTTCTCAATATTCTTATACTGGACCTACAGATGGTTATCAGTTATTATGTCGTGATACTAATGATATTATTATGAATAATAGTATCACAATTACTTCTCCAATATCTGTTAGTAATATTTCTCAAACAGGCTTGACTATTAATTGGACAACTAATCTTACAGGAACAAGCGAATTAATGTATGGCAGCACTCCAAGCTTAGGTAATACTACTTCTGCATCAGGTACTGGTAATGTTCATAGCGTTAATATTACAGGGCTTACTGCATCTGATTTAATTTATGTGAAAGCATTTAGTGTTGATGGTACAGATACAGCATTTTCAATAATTAAAACTTGTATTACTCAATCAACTTCTTCAGGAAATATTATTGCTTATTTCAATACTCAAACAGACCATTCTGTAAGTAGTGGAACAAATGCTATTACTCTTCCTAATGCTATTGATGATACATTAATAGCTTATATTAATAGAGCTAAGTCGACTATTGACTTTACTATGTATAATTTTACAGAGACTGGCATTTCTAGTGTGTCATCTGCTCTAAATGCAGCTTATGCTCGAGGTGTTACTGTTAGAATGATTTTTGATGGTAGTGCAGGTAATTCTGGCGTTCAAAGTGTAATTGCTGCTATTAAGAAAGTTGGAAGCCCAACAGGTGCAACTTATGGTATTATGCACAATAAATTTATTGTTATTGATGCTTACGATTCTGATCCTAACGTCCCTCTTGTATGGACTGGTAGTACAAATTTAACAGATGGACAGGTTAATACAGACCCTAATAGTGTCGTTATTATTCAAGATAAAAGTTTAGCCATTGCTTATACTTTAGAATTTAATGAGATGTTTGGTTCTACTACAGCAATTCCTGATATGACTAATATAAAATTTGGCCCAGACAAGATGGATAATACTCCTCATACATTTATTATTGGAGGAAAAGATGTTGAATGTTATTTCAGTCCCTCTGACGGAACCAATGACAAAATTATTCAAACCATAAACGAAGCTGATGATAATATTAATATTGCTACTATGCTTATTACAAGAAGCGATATTGCCTATGCTCTCGAATATGCCGTAGATTCTAATAATGTTGACCTTAAAGTCCTTGTAAATAGCGAAGGACAATGTTCTGGAACAGTATGGGGGATATTGTCAAGTTTAATAGGTGATGATTTGCAAGAAGATGCTATAGGAGCTGGTATTATGCACCATAAACTTATGATTGTTGATGAAGGAACTTCAAGCAATCCAACTCTATTAATGGGAAGTCATAATTGGAGTAATAGTGCTAATAATAAAAATGATGAAAACACTTTAATATTCTACGATAACCAGGATATGGCAAACATTTATTATCAGTTCTTTAAATATAGATTTGAAGAGAATAAAAATGTTGGTCTTGCTGAAAATGGTTTTGCAAATACAGTTTCTTGTTATCCAAACCCTAGTAATGGACAGTTTGTAGTTGAAATGAATATTGAAAAAGCAACAGATTTAACAATAAATATCTTTGATTTGAGTGGTCGTAATGTAATAACTCAAACTCAAACAGCTAATGCAGGAAGTAATAGTATTAGTATCAATGCTTCTGAATTATCTAAAGGTACTTATGTGCTTCAAATGATAAATAGTGATGGAAAACGTTTTGTGAATACATTGATTATTCAATAGTATTTATTCTTCCTTGTTCCGTTAGCTGATGAATGTAAATCATTAATAACCAATCCTTCCCTTAGAATTGAGGCAAAGATTAATTGGTGAGGATTTACATTGGAGAAATTTATCGTGTACTAATTTTAACATTATAATGGCACTAATTAATATAATTAGTGCCATTTTATTTTTATAATTACAAAATATTGTCATATTTTTGTAGCACACACAAAATTAAACAAATATGAAAACATTATTTCTATCCCTTGTATTTACTATTTCTGCAATTTCTCTTTTCGCCCAGCCTGAAAACATTATGATTGGTACAAATGGTGAACCTGAAGAACCCTCTATTTACATTAACACAAAGAATCCGGCAATAATAATGGCTGCTGCCAATATAAATGTATTATATATTTCTACTGATACTGGTCGCACATGGTCAGAACAAACAATGACCTCTAACTCAGGAGTATGGGGTGATCCTTGTATAATATCTGATACTGCTGGAGATTTCTTATATTTTCACTTATCAAACCCCACAAATGGTGGACATTGGATTGATCGTATTGTCTGCCAAAAATATAATACCCTTCAGCAGCAATGGATTTCAGATTCATATATGGGATTAAATACTGGTCCTAATTATGCTCAAGATAAACACTGGGTAACCGTAGAGCCTACGAGCAACTATATTTATGCTACATGGACACAGTTTGATCTGTACGGCACTTCTGATACTTCTAAAAAAAGTAATATTATGTTCTCAACCTCCACTGATGGTGGATTAAGTTGGTTTTCTCCTGCAGTAAGAATTAATGAAACTTCTGGCGACTGTGTTGATAGTGATAATACCGTAGAAGGAGCAGTGCCTTGTATGGGTCCTCAAAATCAAATTTATGTCTCTTGGGCTGGTCCTAATGGATTAATGTTTGATAAAAGTGATGATGGTGGCGCAATATTTCTAGATAATGATATTTTTGTAAGTACAATTCCTGGTGGTTGGGATTATGATGTTCCTGGAATAAGTAGATGTAATGGTTTACCAATTACCAATTGCGATATTAGTGGCGGACCATATAACGGCACAATATATATCAACTGGAGCGATCAACGTAATGGAACTGATAATACTGATATTTGGCTAGCAAAATCAACTGACAATGGCGATACATGGTCTGCTCCTATACGTGTAAATAACGATACTACTCAGACTCACCAATTCCTTACGTGGATGGATATTGACCAAAGTACAGGATACTTATACTTTGTTTTTTACGATCGACATAGATATACTGACAATCAAACAGATGTTACACTAGCAATATCGAAAGATGGAGGACAAACTTTTGAGAATTATATCATTAGTGAATCCCCATTTGTACCAGTTTCTAGCGTGTTTTTTGGTGATTATTGCAATATTTCTGCTGATAAAGGTTTTGTTCGCCCTATTTGGACTCGTTTCGATAATCAAAATCAACTTTCTGTGTGGACAGCTCTTATTAATCCTGAAACTATTCTATCAGCAGAACCTACTATGAAAAATAATGAAGAATTATCAGCTAATATTTACCCAAATCCAAGTAATGATATAGTTTATTTTTCATTTAAGCTCAAGAAAGCCTCAAAAGTAAAGCTAGATGTATTTGACCAAAAAGGCAGTCATATTACTACTCTAATTGATGGAAAAGAATATTCCGCAGGAATGCATATCGAACAACTAAGCACCAATAGTTTGCAATTAAAAGCAGGAGTTTATCAGTTTAAATTTGTCTCAGAGAATAAGAGTATTGTGAAGTCGTTTATGGTAAAATAAAGAAAAACTACTAAAGACTTATACTCTCACTCAAACTCTTAACCTTTTCATAAGCCTGCTGAATAGATTTAACATTACCAAAGTTGAGAATTAACTTATCCTTATTTTCTTTTAATCTGCCACATTTTGGATTTTCTGATAAATATTTAATTATTTGAGGAAATATTGGCCCTGAATAATATTCTGATTGTTGAGAATAGACCAACCAAGCAATCATTATCTCATTCTTAATTACCAATCGCTCAAAACCAAGTTTTTGAGACAACCATCGCATTTTTAGACTCACAATTAAGTTCTCAACCTTCTGAGGAATAGGGCCAAATCTATCAATTACTTCTTCCTTGAAAGTCTGTAATTCTTCTTCGTTTTTACAAGCATTAAGAGCTTTATAAATAATCAATCGCTCCGTAGTTTGATTGATATACGAATCTGGTATTAATATTTCTAAATCAGATTCAAAGCGAGTATCTTTAATGTAAATATTATTAGTGGCTTTATTCTCTTCAATAAAAACATCCTTAAACTCATTCTGTTTTAGTTCTTGAATAGCTTCATCCATAATCTGATGGAACATTTCAAATCCAATTTCTGATATAAAACCACTTTGTTCGCCACCAAGAATATTTCCAGCACCACGTATATCCAAATCTCGCATGGCAATATTAAATCCAGCACCCAAGTCTGAAAATTCCTCAATTGCTTGCAACCTTTTACGAGCTTCAGGAGTCACCGCAGAAAGCGAAGGAGTAAGTAAATAACAAAAAGCTTTCTTATTTGTTCTACCAACTCTCCCTCGTAATTGATGCAAATCGCTTAGTCCGTAGTTTTGAGCATCATAAATTATCATTGTATTTGCGTTGGGAATATCCAAACCAGATTCTACAATAGTAGTAGCTACAAGCACATCATAATCGCCTGCAATAAAGCCCATCATAGTTTCTTCTAATTTATTTCCTTCCATTTGTCCGTGCCCAACGCTTACTCTTGCCGTAGGTACAAGTTTATTAATAAGAAGAGCAATTTCATAAATATTCTGTATTCTATTGTTAATAATATATACCTGTCCTCTTCGAGCTATTTCATACTGAATGGCATCACGAATTATATCCTCATTAATAGGATATAGCTTTGTTTCTACAGGATATCTATTTGGTGGAGCAGTATTAATAATACTCATATCACGCGCACCCATAAGTGAAAATTGTAACGTACGAGGAATAGGAGTGGCAGTTAAAGTAAGAGTATCAACATTTACCTTAATATTTTTTAGTTTTTCCTTAATACTTACACCAAATTTCTGCTCCTCATCTATTATTAAAAGACCTAAATCTTTGTACTTTATGTCTTTGCTGACCACTCTGTGCGTACCAATAAGTATATCAACTTTTCCATCAGCAAGTTCTTGAATTGTTCGAGCTTGCTGGGCTTTACTTCTAAATCTATTAATGTAATCTACCTTAACAGGAAAATTTTCCAATCGCTTTCTAAAAGTATTATAATGTTGAAGAGCAAGAACCGTAGTTGGGACAAGAACTACTACTTGTTTATTATCAGCAGCAGCTTTAAAAGCAGCTCTAATTGCAATTTCTGTTTTACCAAAACCCACATCACCACATATAAGCCTGTCCATAGGACTATCGCTTTCCATATCTCTTTTGAAATCATCGGTAGCCTTTGTTTGATCGGGAGTATCTTCGTAAAAAAATGAAGCTTCCAACTCCTTTTGCATAAATGAATCGGCATCGTAAGAATAACCTTTTGTAGCTTTTCGTTTTGCGTAAAGAGCAATAAGATCTTTGGCAATATCCTTAACTTTAGCCTTGGTTTTGACTTTTAATTTCGACCATGCTTTTGAACCTAACTTACTCAGTTTCGGCTCAGTACCATCTTTACTTACATATTTAGAAATACGATGTAGAGCATGTATATTTACATAAATAAGGTCGTTATTTAAAAAATGTAATCTAATAGCTTCCTGAGGTTTGCCATTATTATCAATTTTCTCTAAACCTCCAAAACGTGCTACTCCATGGTCAACGTGAGTTACAAAATCACCAGGTTGAAGGTTGTATATTTCTTTAAGACTAATTGCTTCCTTACTGTTAAAGCGCTCCTTTAGTTTGAAGCGATGATATCTTTCAAATATTTGATGGTCAGTATAGCAAGCTATGCCAGTGTTTTTATCAATAAATCCTTTTTCAAGGCTCATAAGTACAGGCTCCCAAAGTATGGATAATGGCTGGCTTTCATCTTCTGCCATATCCTCAAATATTGCTCTTATTCTCTTAATCTGATTTTCTTGATCGGCAATAATAAAATTACGAATTCCATTTGCACTATTCTCTTGTAAATTCTCAACCAAAAGTTCAAATTTCTTATGAAAAGGAGGCTGGGGAGTCATAGTATATTCATATAGCTTAGCATCAGGATAATATGAAGTACTACTAGTAGCCTCAATTATAAGATGTTTCTCTAGAGAATCTTTAAAAGTAGTAGAATCACTAAATAATTTTTCAGGTTCTAAGTGCTTTATTTCACCATCAAGTTCTTCAAATTGCTTTTTGGCTTTAAAATACTCCTTATCAATTATGTCAAGAATATATTTAAAATCATTTAGCCAAACTCTTGTATTTGGAGGAAAGAATGATAATAAATCAATGCGCTTCTCGATTATGGCTCTGTCTTGAACATTGGGAATAATCTGAATAGAATTAATGGTCTCAACAGAGCGTTGAGAAGTAGGGTCAAAACTCCGAATACTATCTACTTCATCGCCGAAGAATTCAATTCTATAAGGGAAATCATTGGAGAAAGAGAAAATATCAATTATCCCTCCTCGGAATGCAAACTGTCCAGGTTCAACCACAAAGTCAACCTGCTCAAAACCATATTCTTGTAATAATTCAATTACAAAATCAAGACTAAGATTCTCTCCAAGTTTAAGCTTGAGAGTATTCTTACTAATATAAGATTTAGTAACAACTTTTTCACTTAGAGCTTCAGGGAAAGTAACTACAAAAAGATTTTTTGTGCCACCTCCAAGACGTTTTATAACTTCTGTTCTATAGAGTAAATTGTTATTGTCAGTATACTCTTGCCCATAAGCTGCTTTATAAGCTGTTGGGAAAAATAATACTCTTTTTTTATGCAGTTTTTTATCCGTATCGCCAAGCATTTGCTCAAGATCATTCATAAAATAAGCTGCACTTTCTTTATCTGGAAGAATAAACAGAGAATAACCTTGATACAATTTATGAAGATTAAAAGCTAGGATTGAGCGTGAAGACCCAATTAGTCCTTTTAGTTGGCTGTATTTCTGCTTTTTTGAAATAGCATTAAAAAAATCGCCAGACTGTTTGTCTTCTAAAAATAATTGGGTAAAACTGCTTATATCCATTTCGCAAAAGTACAATAATGATTTATTGTTATAATAATCTTTTTGTAAATAAAAATTGTACTTTTAACACACATATTATTAAATTAATTGATTGATTATAACGGCAAAAGAATTAATGAAAGAGCTTGAGTAATATGGAGATAAGAACACTAAGAAAGTACTATTTACTAAATACAATTTTCTATCACGGCTCAGTATAATAAATCACCATTCTCTATTATAGAGAAACAAAAAAGGCAGTCAAAATTGACTGCCTTTTTT
>QMPB01000134.1 GCA_003648395.1 Bacteroidota bacterium | reverse complement strand
TTATTTTGACCCACAGGGCAATGATTAAAATTTGTCTTGAGAGTTCCATATCACCAAATTAATAAATTTAAAATATATGAAATGAGCATGACAATTTTTAATCTTATTTTGACCCACATGGGCATGATTAAAATTTGTTATGTGACTATATATCACCTAATTAATAAATCTTAAACATATGAAACGAGCATGACAAAGAATAATTATTTAACTCACAAGGCAATGATTATTTTTTTCATGCGACTGCATATGGCCATTAAAAATATAAACATATGAAAATAATATGTATCGGAAGGAATTATGTAAACCATGCTAAGGAGCTTAATAATCCTGTGCCTGAAATTCCTGTTTGGTTTATGAAGCCACAAACGTCACTACTAACTAAGAATAAAGATTTTTTTCATCCTGAATTTTCTCAAGAAATTCACTTTGAAACAGAGTTGGTATATAGAATTAACAAAGTTGGAAAATATATTGAGAAGAAGTTTGCTCATACATATTATGATGCAATAGGTATTGGCTTTGACTTTACTGCTCGTGATTTGCAGAGTGAATTTAAGGCAAAAGGACTCCCTTGGGAGCCTGCAAAAAGCTTTGATGGCTCTGCGCCTATAAGTGAATTTATTCCCATTGCAGAGTTTGAAAATACAAAAGAGATTAAATTTAGTATGAAGAAAAATGGAGAGTTAACACAGCAAGGAATAAGTTCCGATATGCTGTTTCCAATTGATAAAATTATTGAATATGTTTCGCAATTTATAACTCTTAAAATTGGTGATTTAATTTATACTGGCACTCCTGCTGGAGTTGGCCCAATTGAAGTAGGAGATACCCTTGAAGCATTTATAGGAGATAAATTAATGCTTACTACAAAAATTAAATAATTGAACTTTAAACGCCATATAATAAGCCTATTATTGTTTTTATTAACTTTTAATAATCTCAATGCTCAAATTTTACCTGCTGATTCGGTATTAGATACAGGAAAGCTATATACTGTTTCGGCAATTGGTGGTACATTTTGGATTGGATCTGTTATAGGCTTAAACTCTGCATGGTATTCTAATTATGATCAAAGTAGTTGGCATACTTTTAATGATAATGCAGAATGGTGCCAAATGGATAAATTGGGGCATATGGGTACTTCATATTATTTGGGCAAGGTAGGTTATGATTTATTACGTTGGTCAGGAGTATCGCATAAGAAATCTACCTGGTATGGTGGTGGATTTGGATTTTTATATCTTTCGTCAATAGAAATGCTAGATGCATATAGTACGAATTGGGGTTTTTCTTGGGGCGATATGACAGCAAATGCTGCCGGCTCTATTCTTTATATCGGACAATCATTAATATGGCAAGAGCAACGCATTTCGATGAAGTACAGCTTTCATACAACATCCTATGCTGATACACGACCCGATTTGCTTGGTAATAATTATCCTGAGCAGATGCTCAAAGATTATAATGGACAATCAATATGGCTTAGTGCCAATATATATAGCTTTTTAAAGGAAGATACTTGGTTTCCAAAATGGCTAAATATTGCTGCAGGCTATGGTGCAGAGGGTATGCTGGGAGGTTTCTCTAATGCTGATATGAATGGAAACCCTATTAACACACCACGTTATCGTCAGTATTATTTATCGTTGGATGTCGATTGGACAAGAATCCCAACAAAATCTAAATTTCTAAAAACAGTTTTTAATTTAATTAGCTTTATAAAATTCCCTGCTCCAGCAATAGAATTCAGTAGCCAAGGAACAATTTTTCATCCAATATATTATTAATAGAAATCACTTTGTCAGAAAATAGTAAAAATAGAAACTTTTATAGTTTAAGTCAAATTCTTGAGAGCGTAAGTAGTGTAATAAAAGGTACTTATAAATCTCCCTATTGGATAAAGTCGGAAATGATAAAGCTTAATTATTATCCTAAAAGTGGACACTGTTATCCCGATTTGGTGGAAAAAACTAATGGAAAGGTAAAAGCACAAATACGTACTACACTTTGGAAAGGCAACTATAATCGTATAAATGAAGCTTTTATAGAAAAAACGGGCAAGCAATTAGGCGATAATATGAATATTCTGTTTTTGGCAGAGATAAAATTTGATGCTGTATATGGCTTCTCACTTAATATATTAGAAATAGATGCTGATTATGAGCTTGGAATATTGGCAAAAGAGAAAAAGGAATGTATTAATAAGTTGAAATTAAATAACTTATATAACAAAAATAAAGAATTAAAACTAGCATTATTGCCTCAACGAATTGCTATTATATCAGACAAAACAAGTAAAGGTTATCACGATTTTATAACTATTATTGACAATAATACTCGTGATTATAAATATTTTCATATGATATTCCCATCGCTATTGCAAGGTGATGCAGCCATTGGCTCAATGATAAAACAACTACAGGCGATAAAGAAAGTAAAACATCATTTTGATTTGGTAGCTATAATAAGAGGTGGTGGTGGAGAAGTGGGTATGGATTGCTATAATAATTATGAATTGGCTTCGGAAGTAGCTAATTTTCCAATACCCGTAATTACAGGTATTGGTCATTCTACCAACGAAACTGTTGTGGAAATGATATCGCATTATAATTCAATTACACCTACTGATTTAGCATATCTTCTGCAGCAAAAATTTGATAATAATTCAGTAACTATTGAAGGATATCAAAGTGTTGTAGAGGGATTTGTGCAAGATTATATAAATGAAAAGATTAATATCTTAAATAATAGCTATTCCTATGTTGTAAATCGCTCTAAAGAGTTTCTTGCGCAGCAGAATAGTTCAATTATTAGCTTAAAACAATCTATTATATATTCTTCTAAAATCATATTGTCTTCTAGTTTAAATTCAATTAGTAAATTAAGTTCTAATAGTAGCTTTTCCATACAAAAAAGGTTATCCATTGAAGAGCATAAGTTAGAACGTAATACTAAATCAATAGATACTATTTCGCGCAATTTATTGATTAACCAACGTCAGAAACTAAAGTTTGTAGAAGAAAAGATTGAATTGGTAAAACCCGAAAATCTACTTAAAAAAGGATATTCGTATAATACGATAAATGGTAAAATAGTTACTGATATAGAGGATGTTAGAGTAGGAGATAGCTTGATTACCAAAATATATAAAGGTGAAATAGAAAGTGAAATTTATAAAATTAAGAAATATGACTAAAGAAAATTTAAAATATGATGATGCAATGTTGGAGCTTGAAGAACTAGTTCGCGAAATGGAATATGGAGAAATTTCTGTTGATGAATTATCGGAAAAAATAAAGCGGTCTGCGTTTTTAATAAAGTTTTGTAAAGCAAAGTTAAAAAGTACAGAAGAAGATGTTGCTGAGATAATTAAAGAAATGTCGGAAGAGTAAAAGTAGCATAAATAAATGCTAAATAATTCTGAAATATAAATACAAATTTTAGGTGAAAACCTTTTAATAAGTATTTTATATAAATATGGATTATTAATGTTTTAGTGATAATTTTGAAATTATGGAATATATAGAGTTAAATTTTACGGTAGAGCCTAAGGATGTTGCTAATGAAATACTTATTGCAGAGCTAGCTGAAATAGGATTTGAAAGTTTTGAAGAAACTGATAATGGATTAAAATCATTTATACAGAAACCTGATTTTTCTGTAGAAGCTGTTGATAATCTATTTGTTATGCAAGCTGAGGCTTTCAATATTGTTTATAAGGTAAACTATATTGAAGATCAGAACTGGAATGCCGTTTGGGAGGAGAATTATCCACCTGTGGTAATTGAAAATAGAGTTGCAATTAGAGCACCATTTCATAAACCCTTTAATACCGAATTTGAGATTGAGATAGAACCTAAAATGTCGTTTGGTACTGCCCATCATCCTACTACAGCACAGATGATTAAGCTTATACTTAATAATGAAATTAAAGACCTTGATATATTGGATATGGGAAGTGGTACTGCTGTTTTAGCAATTCTTGCTTCACTGCGAGGTGCAAATCATGTTAATGCTATTGATAATGATGAATGGGCATATAATAATGCTTTAGAAAACGTGCAACGCAATAATATCGATAATATAAAGGTAGAATTAGGTGACGCTGCTTTACTTGATGGAAGGAAATATGATTTGGTAATTGCTAATATAAATAGGAATATACTTCTTAATGACCTTAAGCATTATGCAAAATGTATGAGTAAAGGCAATTTATTGTTTTTAAGTGGATTTTATGAGTCTGATATAGAAAAACTAAGTACCGAAGCTTTAAAACATGGACTTGAATACCAGCATCATGGAGTGGATAATATGTGGGTAGCAGGAGTATGGAAAATGTCATAATTGCTTTTATTCTATTGAATTAGATTAAATCAACTAACAAATAAACAAATGAGAGTATTTCTGTTATTCATAATTATATTTTTTGTCAACAATCTTGAGGCTCAAAAGAAATATAAGTTCTCCAAAATGACTGATAAGTTTCTTTTTGAATACCAAGAGTTTATGACTATTAAGGTATCTAAAGAGACTACTAAGAAAATTGAGGAGAAAATGCTTGAAGTAGGCCCATTTTGGGATAGTGATACACTTTCAGAAGATGAGAAGAAATCTATTATACAGATGTGTAATATGATGATTGCCAAAAGATTTAATGCTCATCCAACTTTTGAGTTTTATATAGATAATATTATTGCGCTAAAAAGAGATGAATTAAATAAGGATATATTTGATGATTGGATTAAGTCCATTAATTATTATGTACAGAAAAGGCGTACTGGCTACCTTCACCGATATTTTAATGCTTCAACACGTTTCTTTAATACTCACCATATTTACGAAAAATCAAAAAAAATATGGAAAGTTACTAATGCCAAGATTAAAATTAAGATAATAGATAATAAGCCCATTTATAGTTTTGATACGGTAAATCTTATTGGAACTACAGGTGCGGACTCTACTTATATTTGGCATACTACAGGCGATTATCATCCACTACGCGAAAGGTGGGAAGGTAATGGTGGCAAACTCTTTTGGACAAGAGTTGGACTAGCCGATGGAGTTGTATATGCTGTAATGCAGGATTATAAAATAAGTCTTAAAAGTGCAATTTGGACTGCTGATTCTGTTACTTTTTATGATAAACGAAATTTTAGTTTCGGATTGCTTGGTGGAGTGAAGGATAAGTTTAGTTTTACTAAGCAAACCGAAACATCTCGTTATCCTTCATTTTCTTCTTATGGCTATGATTATACTATAAATGAGATTTATGAAAATGTTGATTATCAAGGTGGCTATTCGCTGAAAGGCCGACAAATGATTGGTAGCGGTAAAGGTAGAGATAAAGCGTTTTTTATCTTTAAGCATAACGGTAAGAACTTTGTTTATGCAGGTTCCGATGTTTTTGTTATTCAGAAAGATAAAATTCTGTCGGAGAAAGTAACAGTAACTATATATCTAGAAAGTACTGATACCATAACAGGAGAGGTTTCTGTTGATTCAATTTATCATCCTGGGCTTAGCTTATACTATTCAAATAAGAAAAAAAATCTTTCAATATATCGTAAAGATGAAGGTATTGCCCAAACTCCTTTTGCCGATTCGTATCACAATATATCACTCTTTGTAGAAGAGCTAAATTGGAAGCTTGGTGAGGATTATATTGATATGAAAAGTATACAGCAGAAAGGTATTGATAGTAAAGCCTATTTTGAATCAGAGAATTATTTTTCTAAAAATAGATATCAAAAACTTCAGGGAATGGACCGACAAAACCCTGTTGAAGCTGTTTATAATTATGTTCAAGAGAATGGTTATTATGAGTTTTATGCCGAAGATTTTGGCAACTACATGCATATGAGTAAGGAAACTACTATTTCTTACCTTATGAATTTGGCATCAAAAGGCTTCCTATTATATGATTTTGAAGATCATTATGTAATTGTAAAACCTAGCGTTGATGTATATGTAATGGCTCATAGAGGACAAACTGATTATGATGTAATTTCATTTATGTCGGAAACAAATGGTGTAATTCCTAATGCAAGTTTAAACCTTGTAAATAATGACATTATCCTTCAGGGCGTAAGAACAGTATTTCTTTCCGATTCGCAAGACGTAAGAATTTTTCCAAGAAATGGTAGAGTACAGCTTAAAAAGAATAGAGATTTCTTATTTGCTGGAAGAATTACTGCTGGTAGATTTGATATTCATGCTAAGGATGTATTCTTTAGCTATGATAAGTTTAAATTAGAGATGCCAAGTATTGACTCATTAAGTTTTAAGGTAGAGGCTTTTGAGTTGGATAAGTATGGCGAAAGACCATTAGTTAGAATAAAGAATGTAATTGAGGATTTGAAAGGTTATATATTAATTGATCAACCAAATAATAAATCTGGAATTCAAGATTTTCCGGAATACCCAATCCTTAATAGTGAATCGCAATCCTATGTTTATTATGACAAAACTGAGATTTATAATAAGGTATATAAGCGCGATAAATTTTATTATACTCTTGAATCCTTTGAAATTGATAGTTTGGATGATTTCCGAACAGATGGCTTAGAGTTTAATGGCTACTTGGAGTCTGCAGGAATCTTTCCAGATATAATTACACCACTAAAAGTTATGAGAGACTACTCTGTAGGTTTTGTTACAACTACTGGTGATGCTGGCTATTCATTATACGGTGGTAAAGCAATGTTTAATGATACTATTAAGCTTAGTAACGAAGGTTTACAGGGTAGAGGTAGTCTTAGATATTTAACGTCATTGGGTATTTCTAATGATTTAATATTTTTTCCAGATTCTACCGATGCATATTTACAGTCTTATAAAATTGAAGAAGTTAAAAGTGGTGTAGAATATCCTCCTGTAATTGCTAGCAATGTTGATATGCATTTTGAACCATATAACGATATAATGATTGTTACTACTCGTGAAGAGCAACCATCTATTGATATGTATGCCAATGATGCTACCATTGATGGTAGTTTATATTTAACATCTACAAAGCTTGATGGTAATGGTTTGATAAAGATAAAGAATGCTGAATTAGAATCCGACTTATTCCACTTTAAGAATAGGACTTTCGTTAGTGATTCTTGTATGTTTAGACTTAAAACACTAGCCGAACTAGAACAAACAGATGAGTTTGATGAGTTAGAGGACTTTAATGAACATGAGCAATTAGCATTTGCAACAACTGATGTATTTGTGGCAAATGTAGATTTTAATGAACGAAAAGCTGAATTTGAGAGCAAATCTGATGCAAAACTTGTTGAGTTTAAGGAGAATATGTATAAATGCTATATGGATAAGTTTACTTGGTATATGGATAATGAGAAGGTTGAATTCTCTACTAAAGGTGATCCAATGGCTCAGGTTAAAGATAAAACCATTAAAGAAGTTGCTGATATAGCATTAAGTGGAACAAGGTTTATTTCTACTCATCCAGATCAAGACAGCCTTAGCTTTATTTCAAAAAGAGGAGTTTATTCTCAGCGTAAAAAGGAGATAGATGCGTATGGCGTTCCTAAACTTATTGTTGCTGATGCTGTTATTATTCCTGGTGAAAATAAACTTAAGATATTTGCAAAAGCAGAGTTGGAAGAGATTCATGAAGCTGAATTACTAGTAAATAGAGAAACAAAATACCATGAGTTATATAAAGGAGTGTTTATTGTAGAAGGCAAGCATAGCTATCATGGTAGGGGAGTTTACGATTATAAAGATGAAGATGGATGGGTGCAAAACATTCTATTTAATAAGATTGAAGTTGATACTGCAGGATATACTGTTGGTAATGCCACTATTGGCGAAAAAGATGGCTTTACATTAAGTAACTATTTCGATTTTTATGGAGAGATTACCCTGGTTGGTGCAAATAGATACTTAATATTTGATGGAGGAACTAGAATTGATCATAATTGTGATACTCTAGAACACTTAGCAATTGAATTTAGAACCGAAATTGATCCTGCTAATATTTCTATACCAATAGATGAAGAGATAAAATCTATAGATGGTAAAAGATTGTATTGTGGACTTAATTCCCGAGAATATAATGGACAGGTTTATTCAGTTTTTATGAATGATAATGGCCGTAGAACAGATAATAATATTATTCAAAGTAGTGGTTCTCTTGTATTTGATAAAATTTCTCAAGAATATAGAATTGCTTCTGACGAAAAATTATCGCAACGTAGTTTGCCGGGCAATTATATTTCTTTAAGTAGGAGAGACTGTGCACTTTACACAGAGGGTGAGCTTAATTTGGCATTTAAAACAGGGCATGTGCAGGCTACTGCCTATGGCAAAGCAAGATATTTTTCTAGGGAAGATTCTACAGATTTCTCTGTATCAATTCCATTGAATTTTTACTTTAATGATAAGGCTTTAGAGCTTATGGCCACTGATTTAAATGACAGAATGAACATGGGTTCGGTAGATTTAGAGAATGATATTTATAAGATAATGCTTAACAATAAGTTAGGTGCTGAATTATCAGATAAATACACTGGTCAGATAATTACTAATGGTGGAGAATACAGAAAAGTACCTAAAGAATTATTGAGTACAATTTTTATCTCTGACGTAAAGATGAAGTATAATCCTCGAACTAGATCAATAGTTTCTACTGGTGATATTGGGATTTCAAGTCTAGGTAAATATCAGATCTTAAAATATGTGCCCGGTAAAATTGAGATAATAAATAAGAAAACTGGCTATACAATTACCATAGCACTTAATTTAGGAAATAAGGAGTATTATTATTTTGAAATTAAAGGAAGTGCAAAAAATGGTCAAGTATTAGCTTATTCGTCAAATAAGGAGTTTATAACCATCCTTAAAGATAGTAAAGCTGACGAAAGAAAGTTTAACGATAAAGAAAGAGATGCCAAATTTAGATACTATTTGAGCACTCCAGTAAAGTATAAACGCTTTATGCGTATTATGAAGATGAAGGAGTAATTAGGTAGTTGTAATCGGTGAATATGGAATTGTAATCGGTATACTGTAATTGGTAAATTGCTAGTGCATGTTACTATAATTATCGGAATTAATCATTCCATCAGTTGTACGAAATTATCATACAACTGAAATTAAAAATTTCTGATAAAAAAATACTATTGGTTGTGTAAATCTACCGATATAGCGACAAATTCTTGGGGAATTTGTCGCTATATCTGATTTTGAATTTACAATTAAATAGCTACAGTATTTCATCATTAAAACACAAACGAAAATCACTTAA
>QMPB01000133.1 GCA_003648395.1 Bacteroidota bacterium | reverse complement strand
CATTTTGATGATTCTCATACTATTCAGGACAATCCTTTTATTACAGATATATCAAATATACCTTTATTCTTTACCAAAGGCGCAATTACTTTTAGTAGCTTGCCTGCAAACCAAGTTTACCGCCCAATAGTAACTACAAGTATAGCCATCGATTATTGGATAAGTTCAAAATTATCAAGTGATGGTAACGGTTTTCATATGAGATACTATCATTACTCAATGATGATTACTTATATATTGCTATTAGTATTGTTATTCTTCTTTTTTCTGAAACTTTTTGAGAAAGCTCGACCAAATTCATGGAATATTTATTTTGCATTTTTTGCAACTGCTTTTTATGGTTTGCATACAGTAAATGCTGAAACGATTAACTATATAATATCTCGATCTGATCTATTGTCAACATTCTTTGTAATAGCTGCCTTCGATATATTTCTATATTTTCCCAACAAAAGAAAATGGGGATTATTCTTGATACCATTAGCTTTAGGAGTTTTGACGAAGCTAACGGCAGCTATGTTTATTCCAATGTTGATAGTGTATTACTTTATTTATGAGTTTCTACCTTTGAATAAAACTGAAAGAAAGAAGCAGATAAAGGGTTTAGTTTTATATGCAAGTGCTCTAGTTTTACTTATGCTAGTAGTGGTTGTGTTTGTTATGAAAATGCAATCAGATACTTTTGTTCCAGGAACTCACACAAGATGGCAATATTTAATAACTATGCCTTATGTTCTATTGCATTATTTTATCTCCTTTATTTATCCTTACAATCTTAGTGCAGATACCGATTGGACTGTTATTGATAGTATTTTAAACTATCAATTTATTGTGGGAATATTATTTCTGGTATCTATTTTATTTATTGCTTTCATTAGTTTGAAAAATAAGAAATATGCGCCCATAAGTTTTGGAATATTTTGGTTTTTTATTGCATTAGCTCCAACTTCAAGTTTTATTCCATTGGCAGAAGTGATGAACGATCACAGAATGTTTTATCCCTTTGTAGGTTTAACATTAATGTGGGTTTATATTGTTTCAATATGGATTGTAAATATTAAGGAACAGATAATAAAATCTAAATCATTAAAACTTAAAATTATAATTGCTTCATTAATTATTCTTGGATTACATTCTTATGGTACATTTCAAAGGACTGAAATATGGAATGATGGTGAATCACTTTGGTATGATGTAACAATAAAAAGTCCTAAGAATGGTAGAGGTCTGATGAATTATGGTTTGAAATTAATGAATAAAGGAGATTATGATTCTGCTATGAAATACTATAAAAAAGCTTTAAAATACAGTCCTAAATATTCATATTTGCATACTAATATGGGAATATGCTATGATTCAATGGGTAAATATGCAAAAGCAGACTCTAGTTTTAAAAAGGCCATAGAATATGCTTATTATAGTTACAAACCTCATTATTTTTATGGAGCAAATTTATTGAAGCATAAAAAGTATCAAGAAGCAATCAAAGAGTTTGAATTGTCTTTAAAGTATAATCCTCAGTATAATTATAGTATGTATAAACTAATGGAATGCTATACTATAGAGGAAGATTGGGAGAATTTGGATAGAATAATTGGAATATGTAAAAGTTATTATCCAAATAATACTTATGCTAAGTATTATGTACCCATCGCTAAGGAAAGAATTACAAAGTTAGATATTGCACGTGAAGCTAGTATAAAAAACCCTTCAGTTGATTCTTATATTGAATTGAGTTTAAAGTATTATTTCTACAATAAATACGACTCCAGTATATGGGCAGCAAATCAAGCTTTGGAGATTAATTCTAAAAGCGTAGCTGCTTACAATAATATCTGTGCAGCAAATAATGTGTTGGGAAATTATTCTTCTGCGATAATAGCTGGTAAAATGGCAACTAAGTTAGACCCAAATAATCAATTAGCATGGAATAATCTAAACCTATCGTATAAGCGACAGAAATTGCAAAATAGAATAAATGAAACAAATGATTTCAATAAGCTAATTGATTTGAGCTTGACACTTTATAAGGAAGAAATGTATAATGATTGTATTAAAGCATGTGAGAAAGCTATAGAAATACAACCTAATAATGCAATACCATACAACAATATTTGTTCTGCTTATAATGCCTTAAAGCAATACGAGAAGGCAGTAAAAGCAGGGGAGATGGCAGTGAAACTTGACTCAAATAGTGAACTAGCAAAGAATAATTTAGCTTTAGCAAAAAGTAAACTTCAAGATTATAGCTCAAATAACCAATTTATCCCGATTAATCGGAAATAACCAAATCAATATACTTATTTTATGTCAACAAGAGGATTTTTTTCAAATATAGCACGGTCTTTCGGATTGATTTACAGTTTCGATAAAGCAAGGTATTATTATTTCAAGAATAAGAATAAGGAAAATAATAAGAGATTTTTGGAAGAAAACCCTAGCATTGCTTTGCCACCAGATTATTTAATGTATGAGTCGTTTCAGATAGATTATAAGAAATACTATGACGATAGTCTAGATTCAGCGAAAGACTTGATAGAAGTGTTTGGGAAATACCATAAATTAGATAATATTAGTGTATTGGATTGGGGTTGTGGTCCAGCAAGAATTATTAGGCATTTGCCAAGTATTCTTGGAGAGAATTGTAAGTTCTACGGAACAGATTACAATAAAGATTCAATAAATTGGTGTCAAGATAATCTTAAAGGTATTGAGTTCAACCTGAATTCATTGGAAGCTGAATTACCTTATGCTGATAATAGTTTCGATATTATTTATGGGATTTCAATTTTTACTCACTTATCAGAAAAATACCATTACGATTGGTATAATGAGTTAATAAGAGTTCTAAAACCTGGTGGCATAATGTACCAAAGTTCGCATGGAGATAATTTCTTGGTAAAGTTAACAGAAGCTGAAAAGCAAAAGTATAATAGGGGAGAGCTTGTGGTTCGTGGACAGGTAAAGGAGGGTCATAGAACTTTCACGGCATTTCACCCTAATGAGTTCATGGAAAAGCTATTTGAGAATGTAGAAATACTTGAACATATAGTTCATCCTATGCCAAATGATGGAAGTTGGGTGCCTCAAGATGCTTGGGTGATAAGGAAATAATATTTATTCTAGAAACAATAAAGGCTGTAATTCTATGAATTACAGCCTTTATTTGTATATCTAAAGAGGATTGATTATCCTTGAGTTTCACTATTTGCTTTAGTTGTAACTTCATCATTATCACCTTCGATAACTTCCTTATCAGTAACAACCTCTTCAACTTCTTTACCATCAACTATTGTTGTGGTAGTAGTTGTAGTCGTTTTTACTTGAGTGCCATCATTTTGTTTCTCAAGATTAACAACCATCTCAATTTTCTCTTTATTGATTTGAGAATCTGCAGTTGCATTAACATCAGCTAAATCTAGAGCAATACTAGGAGCAATAACAAGAGCAACAACACTCATAAGTTTAAGAAGAATATTCAGCGAAGGACCAGAAGTATCTTTAAAAGGATCACCAACAGTATCACCTACAACAGCAGCTTTATGTACGTCAGAACCTTTTCCATATTTAACACCATCAATTTCAACTCCGTCTTCAACCATTTTCTTGGCATTATCCCATGCACCACCAGCATTAGACTGGAAAATAGCCATAAGAACACCAGTAACAGTAACACCCGCTAATAGACCACCAAGCATTTCAGGTCCACCAAGGAAACCAAATAATACTGGAGTAATAATAGCCATTAGACCTGGAAGAACCATTTCTCTAATAGAAGCTTTTGTTGAAATCTCAACGCATTTATCATATTCTGCAACACCATCAGCTTTGTCAAAAATTGCTCTTTCTTCTGGAGTAGCTTTTGACATATCAGAATCATATTTTTTCATAACAACCAATGCATCTCTCAATGCAGGAATGGTTTTAAACTGACGACGAACTTCTTCAATCATTGCCATTGCAGCACGACCTACAGCATTCATTGCCATTGCAGAGAATACAAAAGGAAGCATACCTCCAACTAATAAACCAGCCATTACAGTTGATTTAGAAATATCTATTGAAGAAATATTAGCTTGTTGCATAAACGCAGAGAATAAAGCTAATGCAGTAAGAGCTGCAGAAGCAATTGCAAAACCTTTACCAATTGCAGCAGTTGTATTTCCCACAGCATCTAATTTATCAGTACGTTGACGAACTTCCTTAGGAAGATCAGCCATTTCAGCAATACCACCAGCATTGTCAGAAATAGGACCGTAAGCATCAACTGCTAATTGAATACCAGTATTAGCAAGCATACCAACAGCAGCTATAGCAATACCATAAAGACCAGCAAAATGGAATGAAAGAATAATTGCAGTAGCAATTAATAAAATTGGAATAGCTGTTGACATCATACCAACACCTAAACCAGCAATTATATTTGTTGCAGGACCTGTTACACTCTGACGAGTAATTGAAACAACAGGTTTAGTTCCTGTTCCAGTATAGTATTCAGTAATTTTACCAACACCAAGACCAGCCACAAGACCAACAATAGTTGCAATAAATACACCTAATGAAGTATATGTAAATCCGTCGTGTACCCATTCAGCAGGTAAAAATTGATCTATCATAAAGTAAGAAACAACTATCATAAGACCAGCAGAAAGAAACTCACCCATATTAAGAGCAGTTTGAGGATTTCCACCTTCTTTTACTTTAACGAAGAATGTTCCAATAACTGAAGCAACAATACCTGCTGCAGCTAATGCTAATGGCAAAATAACAGCACCAAGTTTAAATCCTTCGAAAGCAGGAATATTAAAGAAAATAGCTCCGAGAACCATTGTAGCAATAATAGAACCAACGAATGATTCAAAAAGGTCAGCACCCATACCAGCAACATCACCAACATTATCACCAACATTATCAGCAATAGTAGCAGGATTTAGAGGATGATCCTCTGGAATGCCAGCTTCAACTTTACCAACTAAGTCGGCTCCAACATCAGCAGCTTTAGTATAAATACCACCACCAACACGAGCAAAAAGTGCAATTGATGAAGCTCCAAGAGAGAATCCTGAAATAATATTAAGAACCATTGTTACTCCACTTGCAGTTGTTATATCATACATCATAGAGTAAACAAGGAAAAGAATACTTAGCCCAAAAACACCAAGTGAAACTACTCCAAGTCCCATAACAGAACCACCAGAAAAAGCAACTTCTAATGCTTTATTTAATGAAGTTCGTGCTGCATTAGTTGTTCTAACATTTGCTTTAGTTGCAATTTGCATTCCTATAAAACCAGCTAAAGCTGACATTAATGCACCAACAACAAATGATAAAGCAACAAAACCAGTAGATTCTGCTTCAGAATTTCCTTTGAAAACTAATAGTACAGCTACTGCTAGTACGAAAATTGATAATACTTTGTATTCTGCTTTTAGGAAAGCCATTGCTCCGTCAGCAATGTTTTTTGCAATTGTAGCCATCTTTTCTGTGCCTACTTCTTGCTTACTTACCCAGCCTGATTTCAAAAACATGAATATAAATCCAATGATTGAAGCCGCTGGGATTAGGTAAAATAAATAATCCATTAGACTTTTAGTAATTTTAGTTTATAATTTAATTTTGGTTATGCAATAATAAAACAAAAAAGCGATGAAATGACCTAAAATTTAGTATATTAATACCCATAAATATTTTGTGTAAATATGATGTAGATTAGGTTTTTATGAATAGAAAAATAATGTATTTTTGGAAAAGTAATAAGTTCTAATTTCTAAGTTATGAGTTAACAGACAAACTTACTAACCTATTAACTAAACAACTTAATATTACAAACATTTTAACATTTCAACTATTTGGTAATTTAACATTTAATCCCATGCCTTTCGCAATATGTACAGTGGCAATAATGCCTTTAAGAGTTTCTTCTGATGACAGATCGGAAATGGTAAGTCAAGTGCTTTTTGGAGAAAGTATGGAAATACTGGAATATTCAGGATTAAATTGGGCTCATATTCGTATGGCTTACGATAATTATGAAGGCTGGGTTGATCCTAAGCAATTTACAATTATTGATGATGCTGAGTTTAATAGTTTGGATACCGCTGAAATTTTTTACTTGACTGATATTTTCCAATCGATAGAAAATAAGAAGACTAAATCTAGATTATCTATTGTATTAGGTAGTAATCTTCCTAATTTGAAGAATAAGAAATTCTTATTGGCTGGTAATACTTTTAAATTTGATGGTAATTCTGTTATTCATAGTATTAAACCTACTAGAAAAACTATTGTTGATAATGCAATGAAATACATCAACGCACCATATCTTTGGGGAGGTAAAACACCTTTTGGAGTTGATTGCTCCGGATTCAGTCAGACTGTTTATAAGCTGAGTGGTGTAAAGCTATTAAGAGATGCTTCACTTCAAGCTGATCAAGGTGAAACGATAAATTTCATTACAGATGCAAAGGAGGGTGATTTAGCTTTCTTTGACAATGAAGAAGGAAATATTATTCATGTTGGAATTATTTTAGAAGGAAACAGAATTATTCATGCTTCAGGAGTTGTGAGAATAGATAAGATTGACCATCAAGGAATTTTTAATGTGAATACGGAAAAATATACTCATAAATTGAGGTTGGTGAAAACATATATTTAGAATATTATCTCACCTCATCTTCTTCCGCTTTAAGAAATAGGGTAGAAGTACCTCATCAAAACCTTTATCTCTCGCCTGTCTGCCAATTCAGGCAGGCAAAGCTGCTAAATCGCAAAGTTTTGAATATTAGATAATTATATATATGCAGCAAAATATTTCAATTGTCATTTGTGTAGGCGTTTATTTAGCTATGGTGATTATGATGGGATAAAGCAGGGGCTTTCAACAAAATAAACAACTTATTGAATATTGTTATTAATACTAATTTTTTTAATCTCAAACTCAAATTCATCATTATAATTATAATGCATTGGATTATAATCTTCAGGTTCAAATTCTATTTTTGGATAAATTAGCTGTGCTTTTACATTTATGCTATCTGAAATTCTTTTTCTAAGAATATAATCCCTTTCTAATTTGGCGATATCTTCAAATTTTATATCAGATACTTTATTAAGAACTTTCCATTTAGCATCAACTACTGTAACTAATTCATTATCAATAATTACAAAATCTGGTTCTGATCTATGAGTAAAAATGTCTTTTTTGCTTTTTGTTTTCAACTCATATACTATGCTTTCTTTTCGTAATATTTCAGCATCTTTATTATTATTAATTAAGTCATCATAAACAATCCATTCGTATAATTCCTCTGGACGAAAAAACAGAGCCGTCATATTTGGGAGCTTTTGTATTTCTGAAGAATATTTATCATTTTTGTAATGTTCTAAACCTATTATAGTTAGCAAAGCTTCATATACTTCTAATAGCTCGTTTGATTTTCGAAACAATTTTGCAATTTTGTAACTAATTATATCACGGTCTTTAAAAATTCCTTTTTGCCGTGATTTGTATTTTTTATGAATTGTGTTAACTACCGAACGAGCCAAGTTTTCAAGTGTATTTTTTTTATCGGTGATGTTTTCGAGCTTCTCTTTTTGAAAATGCAAAAGTGCTTGTTCTGTTATAAATGCTATTTTTGAGTATGTTTGTTCTTCGCTTTTAATCTGATGAATATTTGATTTGTCAATACTTGTAACATTTCTCTTTAAATTAATTCTTGCTTGAACTGTTTGTGATGAAAAATGAGTTTGGATTTTTCTCTTTTTATTATGTTTTCTGAAAAATCTATCAAGATGGTTTAAGGCGAACTTATATTTTTCTTGCAAAAAAGTATCTATACCTGCTCCTTCATTTTGTTCTATGTTTTCAATTACTAAATCCGTAATATTCCCTTTTATCCCAACATTATTTATTTCGCTGTATTTATTAGATAGTTGGTAATATTTTGATAAAAAATTTATAAATCCCTCTGCTTTGTTTTCTTCATCAATATCCTTATATATTTTTGGAATAATATAAAATTTGACAAACTCATCTTTGTTTTTAAACTGATAAAAACCAATATAGTTATTGGCTGTTTTGTTAGAGATAAAAGAGATATTATTGATTATTGATTTTGAAATTACAACATCGTTCATTAATAGAAACTCTATTACATCTTCATTCTCATTAATATAATATGTTGTATTTTTATTCTTCATCATCTTTTAATAAATTACCAAATGCTTTTTCTTGTATTTCAAATATTATGTCTTTATAGTTTTTCGCATTTTTTAAAATACTTAAATCTGTTTCAAATGGCGTATTTTTTTTATCTATATCTAATTTTTCAAAAAACTTTTTAACATCAGAAAACTCAATTTCTCGAATATCTTTAAATTCTGTTATTGTTTTAAGTAATGCTTGATGGAAAGTTTTTTCATTATTAACATTAATCCAATATGCGTGTCCTATTAGAAATCTATCAGTATGTATCTCTTTTCCATCTAAAACAGATAGAATACGGTTATTTAATGTTTCTAAGAAGTTAGCAACATCTTTATCTTTAATAACAGAGGTTTTAGGGTAAAGCTCAATTAAATCAAATCTACGCAAAAGGTTATCTTCTATTATTTTTTTGTCATCACGGTAATTTGAGGTACAAAAGAAATATAAGTTTTTGGGTAGTATTAGTTTGCGATACTCTGTTTTGGTGCTTACCAAATAAGGAATTTGCACAAAGTGAGTATTTTTTTTCTGTTTTATCAATTCATCAACAAAAGCATCAAAACTTTCAAACTCTGTATTTCCTTTATAGTTTTTAATGAAACCAGCTATATCTGTTCTTTTCTCATCTTCAATTAAATAAATTAAATCGCCGATAAGTTCATTTAAGTTGTTTTCTTGTATTTCTTCCAATACAATTGCATAAGCTTGATTTGGCTTTCTTATTGCATTTTTAAGGTGATTTAATATTAAGCCTTGCTTTTCGTTATACTCAATATCCCCTTCGTTTGCCGATACACCAATACCTTGCATTAAATCGGCATTGCTCGATGCTGAATGAACATTTATACGAAGAATATTATCATATAAAAAATTATTTGGGTCTGTTTCTTTTATTATATTATTAAGCCCTAATTTAACCAATAGCTTTTTATCTATTAAACGAGATTTACCTGTGCCTGGCACTCCTTTTAACAGTATGTTTTTATGTTTAAAATCTAACTTTCCTACTTTTGAAATATCTATTTTAAAAACTTCTTCTTTATTAGCTTCTTCT
>QMPB01000132.1 GCA_003648395.1 Bacteroidota bacterium | reverse complement strand
TCATTTCTACCAACTTTCTTTTCTCTAATAATTGGCTGAGTAACTTCTTTTTTCTGAGTGTTATGACCAAATTTATTTGCATCATGCCCACCTGCACCTCCACCAACTTCAGTACGTCCAGTTTTAAGCTTTGAACTATCAAAACTTGCTGGCTTAAAATTAGATTCTACTGTAACTTCTTTGTTGGCAGGAAGGTCGCATTTTATTAGGAATGAGGTAATCTCTCTATTAATTCTACCAAGCATCTGCTTAAATAGTTCAAAGGACTCAAACTTATAAATCAATAATGGGTCTTTTTGCTCATATGAAGCATTTTGTACCGATTGCTTAAGATCATCCATCTCGCGAAGGTGTTCTTTCCATGCGTTATCAATAACTTTAAGACTAACAGTTTTTTCTATTGATTGTACTACCTCTCTACCTTCTGTTTCAACAGAACGCGCAAGGTTAGCTATAATATCCATTTGCTTAACGCCATCAGTCATAGGTATTGCAATATTATTATACTGATTTTCATTTTTATATACATCAGTGATAATAGGAAGTGTTTGTTTTGCAATTCTATCTGATTTTATGCGATAATTCTTATATGCAGTCTCAAATACTTCCTCAATCATATTATCAATATTCCCATTAAGGAATTCTTGCTCTTCGTATGGAGATTCAATTCCAAGGTTTACAATAATATCCATTTTGAAATTTTCAAAATCATGATTGTCATGATTATTAGCAACAATATGTTCGCTTAAATCATAAATCATATTGGATATATCAAGAGCCAAACGTTCTCCATTAAGAGCGTGGTGACGCTTTTTATAGATTACTTCACGCTGAGCATTCATCACATCATCATACTCAAGTAAACGCTTACGAATACCGAAGTTATTTTCTTCAACTTTCTTTTGAGCTCTTTCTATGGATTTAGAAATCATAGAGTGCTGAATAACTTCACCATCCTCTAATCCTAATTTATCCATTACCGATGCTATACGCTCCGAACCGAATAATCGCATTAAATTATCTTCCAAAGAAACGAAGAATTGTGATGATCCTGGATCTCCCTGACGACCTGCACGACCACGCAACTGGCGATCTACACGACGAGACTCATGTCGCTCAGTACCAATAATGGCAAGACCACCAGCTTCAATAACTCCTTCGCCAAGCTTAATATCTGTACCACGACCAGCCATATTTGTTGCAATGGTTACATTGCCAGCATATCCAGCTTCAGCAACAATATCAGCTTCTTTCTGATGAAGCTTTGCATTAAGTACATTATGCTTTACTCCTTGCATCTTAAGCATTCGGCTTAGTAATTCCGAAATTTCTACAGAAGTAGTTCCAATCAATACAGGGCGTTTAGCTTCTACTAATTCAGCAGTCTTTATAATCACCGCTTGATATTTTTCTCTTACTGTTTTATAAACCAAATCCTCTTCGTCATTTCGCTGAATAGGACGATTTGTTGGGATCACCGTTACATCAAGTTTGTAAATATCCCATAATTCACCAGCTTCTGTCTCAGCAGTACCCGTCATACCGGCAAGCTTATTATACATTCGGAAATAGTTCTGAAGTGTAACAGTTGCATAAGTTTGTGTAGCAGCTTCAATGGTTACATCTTCTTTTGCCTCAATAGCTTGGTGTAGTCCGTCAGAATATCTTCGACCCTCCATAATACGACCCGTTTGCTCATCAACAATTTTTACCTTGTTTTCTACAATTACGTATTCTGTATTCAATTCAAAAAGAGCATAAGCCTTAAAAAGCTGATTCATTGTATGAACACGCTCAGTTTTTATGCTATAATCTTGAAGAATTATACTCTTTTGTTCAGCTTTTTCTTGTGTGCTTGCATTAGACTTATCAATGGTGTCTAAACTAACAGCAATATCTGGAAGAATATAGAAATTCTCATCTCCGGTCATTTCAGTAACAAGGTCAAGACCCTTATCAGTAAGCTCTATGGAATTGCTCTTTTCTTCAATTACAAAATATAATTCATCATCAACAATATGCATAAGCTTATTCTGCTCTGCCATATAGTAATTTTCTGTTTTTTGCATTCCTGTACGCATGCCAGGTTCAGAAAGAAACTTAATGATAGCTTTACTTTTTGGTAAACCACGATAAGATCTAAATAACTTTGTAAATCCTTCTTTTTGTTGATCCTTATTATCTGAATTAATGAGTCTTTTTGCTTCAGAAAAAATCTTTGTTACTAATTGTTTCTGAACGCTATACAACTTTTGAACAAAAGGCTTAAGATGATCAAACTCTTGGTGGTCGCCACGTGGCGTTGGGCCAGAAATAATTAATGGTGTACGGGCATCATCAATTAATACAGAATCGACCTCATCCACAATTGAATAATTGGGTTTTCGCTGTACAAGCTCACCTATTTCTGTAGCCATATTATCACGTAGGTAATCAAAGCCGAATTCGTTATTTGTACCATAAGTAACGTCTGCAAGGTATGCTTTTCGACGTAGCTCTGTATTTGGCTGATGATTGTCAACACAGTCTACAGTTAATCCATGAAACTCCATTAACATTCCCATCCATTGCGAGTCACGCTTGGCAAGGTAATCGTTTACCGTAACAACATGTACGCCTCTACCAGGTAGAGCATTTAAATATATTGGAAGGGTTGCAACCAATGTTTTACCCTCACCGGTAGCCATCTCTGCAATTCTACCTTTATGAAGCACTGCTCCACCAATTAATTGCACATCATAGTGAATCATATTCCACACTACTTCCACGCCACCTGCTAGCCATGTATTTCCATAAATAGCTTTATCATCTTTTATTTCAATATTGTTGTATTGTGTACTCAGGTCTCTGTCGTGCTGATTTGCAGTAACTTCAATTTGCTTAATTTCAGTAAATCTACGGGCGGTTTCTTTTACAACAGCAAAAGCCTCAGGTAATAATTCTTCAAGGATAATCTCAATTTTGTCAACTATTGTTTCCTCAATTTTATCTACATTTTGCCATAAAGTATCCTTTTCAATAATATCCATTGTAGGATTATCCTTAATACTGGATTTTATAGTCGCAATTTGTTCCTTTTCTTTGGAAATTCTATCGTGGATTATTTGCTTAAACTCACTAGTTTTATTTCGTAATTCATCATTACTTAAACCAATAATATTTTCCTCTGCTTTATGCACAGCATCTACTATTGGCTGTAACTTTTTAACGTCTTTCTCAGATTTAGATCCGAGCATTTTTTTTAAATATTTTAACATCGTAATTGAGTGTATATCGTTGTGTTGTATTCTTCCAAAATTATAACTTGCAAAAATAGGGCAAATGCGGGGATTTAGCATTATAAATTATTATTATTTAGCATTTTTTTTAACACTTACTTTTATAGCTCTTAAAGCGTCAGTACTAATTATTTATGAGAGAAAGAAAAATAGATGTATATCCTTTTCAATGGATTGTAAATAATTGAAAAAAAGCAAGTATTTTTGCTTTATGCAATTTATAGATACACATACACATATATATTCCGAAGAGTTTGATTCTGATAGAGAGGAAATAGTGAATAAAGCTTTTGATAACAGCGTGTATCGAATGCTACTTCCTAATATTGATGAGGAAAGTATAGAACCTATGCATAATCTTTGCAATGCGTTTCCAAATAGTATATTTCCTATGATGGGGCTGCATCCTACTTCAGTTGGAGAGGATTATCAGGAAGTATTGGCAAGAATAAAACCACTTTTAGATAAAAGAAAATATATTGCCATTGGCGAAATTGGGATTGACTTATACTGGGATAAAACTTTTGCTGATCAACAAAAAGAAGCTTTATTGCAACAATTTCAATGGGCTGTGGATTATAAACTTCCTGTGGTAATTCATTCTAGAGATTCTTTAAAAGAGATTATTGCCTGTATTGATGAGTTTAATAATTCAAAATTGCATGGTGTTTTTCATTGTTTTACAGGAACAGAAGATGATGCAATGTCTATTATTTCTAGAGGCTTTTTATTGGGATTAGGAGGGGTTCTTACTTTCAAAAACTCAGGTTTGAGGGAGCAAATTAAGAATATTGATATGCAATATTTTATATTGGAAACAGACTCCCCCTACCTTACACCAACACCGCATCGAGGTAAGCGAAACGAAAGCTCATATATAACACTGATAGCACAAGTGCTTGCTCATACTAAAGGGATTAGTATTGAGGAGGTTGCAAATATTACAACGAATAACGCAAATCAACTTTTTAATCTATAAAAAAATGAAAGACACTTCTATTCTTTTAATTTATACTGGCGGAACAATTGGGATGGTTAAAGATGAGGAAACAGGTTCCTTAAAGCCTTTTAATTTAGATAAAATAATAAATTATATTCCTGAATTATCGCATTTGAATTATAATCTTGAGAAAGTGTCTTTTGATCCCCTAATAGATTCATCGGATATGTCGCCAAAACAATGGATTGAGTTGGCAGAGATTATTGAAAAAAACTATGATGATTATGATGGATTTGTAATACTTCATGGAACCGATACCATGTCGTATACAGCATCAGCACTAAGCTTTATTCTCGAGAATCTTAATAAACCCGTTATTCTTACCGGTTCGCAATTACCTCTTGGTGTTGTACGTACTGATGGTCGCGATAATTTTATTACAGCCTTGGAGATAGCTTCGGCAAAGGAGAATGGTGTTCCAATAGTGCCAGAGGTGTGCTTATATTTTGAGAATAGATTATACCGAGGAAATAGAACCTATAAGTATAATGCAGAAAATTTTAATGCTTTTAGGTCTGTAAATTATCCTCTTTTGGCAGAATCAGGAATTTATATAAGGTATAAAAGAAAAAATATTCATAAACCTGATAATAAAAAACTAATAGTTCATAAGAAACTTAGTTCGCAGATTGGAATTATGAAAATATTTCCAGGAATGCAACCTTCTTTTGTGGAGGCAATGCTTAATGCTAAGGGTATAAAAGCTCTTGTATTGGAGACTTTTGGCTCAGGGAATGCTTTTACCAATAAATGGTTTATTGAATTATTGGAGAAAGCTATTAATAATGGCTTGATGATTTTTAATGTTACACAATGTATAGGGGGCTCTGTAGAAATGGGGAAATATGAAACCTCCCGAAAGCTTAAAAAAATTGGCTTGGTTGGTGCTGTTGATATGACAACCTCTGCTGCCGTTACCAAGCTTATGGTAATTATGGGAGAAGAGTCTGATAGTGATACTATTAAGTCTAAATTCACTGAGTCTTGGGCAGGTGAAATTACGGAATAGTTATTGTTATAAACAGGTCCAATAATTGACCAATTCAAAAAGAAGATTATGAAGAATATAATTTTATCATTTATACTTACTATAGCACTATTTAGTTGTACTGATAGTAATAAAAGTAAATCGGCAAGTAGTATAATTTATACTTCTGGTGGGCGAACTTCTGAAGTACTTATTGTAATCAGTAAAGGTTTATGGGATTCTCCCCTTGGAGATAGCATTCGCGAGAGTTTTGAACAAGTGCCAGGGTGGTTGCCTCGAAACGAACCTGAGTATATTGTTACCCGGATTTCTAAGAAAGCTTTTGGGAGTACTTATCAAAAACAACGCAATATTTTTTTAATCAAAAAAGCAGAGGTTAATAAAGCCAAAGTTCAGTTTAGAAAGAATATGTATGCTAAACCTCAGACCGTTGTAACTATAAAGGGTAATAGTGATAAGCAACTTATGCATGCTTTTTTGGCCTATAAGGATAAAATAAGAAAGAGCTTTCATAAAAATGAAGTAACACGAATTGCTAAGGCTTATAGTGGACTAGAAGTAAGAACAATTACTAAACAACTTGATAAGAAGTTTGGATTTCATATGGTTTTCCCTAAAGGCTTCTATGTTGCAAATGATAAGGCTGACTTTATTTGGCTTCGTCGTCCTACAAGGGATGTTGAAGAAGGGGTGTTTATTTACACCCGTCCTTATACCGATACTTCTAGTTTCTCAATGCAGAGCATGATTGCTTATAGAAATGAAATAACTAAGAAATACGTTCCAGGGCCTGTTGATAATTCATATATGAAAGTGTCTGACGTATTTCCTCCAATGAGTCTTATTACCGAATTTAAAGGGGCTTACGCTTCTCAACTTAGAACGTTATGGGACGTGCATGGCTACGCAATGGGTGGCCCTTTTGTTAGTTATACATTTATCGATACTGCTGCAAGCCGTTTGATAACAATAGATGGCTATATTAAAGCTCCTAAAAAAGAAAAGCGTGATTTACTCTTGCATATTGAAGCTATTTTTCATAGCTTTGCATACACAACAGTTACAGATACTATAAATTACAAATAATAGATGGTTTTATTGCGCCTAATAAGGTTTAACAATCTTATTATTATTCTGCTTACAGAAATTATTGCTAAGTACGGTTTAATTGATTATTTTTTGAAAACCAATGATTTAGCATATAGGATGAGTACATCTGTATTTATCTTAATAGTTGCTTCAAGTTTATTAATTGCAGCAGCAGCAAATATTCATAACGATATTCATGATGTAGATATTGATAAGATTAATAAATCAAGAAAACCAATTCCTAATGGTGATATTTCCATTAAATCAGCTCGATATCTATTGTTTGTTTTTAATATTACAGGAGTTGTTCTTACTTTTTTGGCAGCACACCTTATTAATGATCCTTATGTAGCAATTTTTCAACTAACTATTTTGGCTATTCTATTTGCTTATTCAAATTCCTTGAAATGCATGAAAATTGTTGGAAACATCCTTGTTTCTATTTCAATAGCAATGGTTCCTGTTGTAATCTGGGTGTATGTAGTTTATGATAAGGATGCCCACGGATTAATATTTAACGATAATATAAGATGGATGCACTTAAGTGTTTTTTTCTTTTCTTTATTTGCATTTATTAGTACTCTTATTCGCGAAATAGTTAAGGATAGAGAGGATATGAAGGCTGATGTTAGTTGCAATTGTTATACATGGGCAGCAAGTGTTTCTTTAAAAACTTTTAAAATAGCGGTTGTTACTTTAGCTCTTATTATGGTTGTAATAATAGGTATTTATCAAAACTATGTGCCTCTAAGTAGCATTTACCGAACGGCCTTTTTATTCCCGCAATTATTAATTATTTTTGGACTTATTCCTATGTTAATAAAGGCACAAGAAAGGGTGGAATTCAAGAGAGTTAGTAATTTCCTTAAAATTATTATTTTGTCGGGTCTTATTATCCCAATTATATTATTGTTAGAGTAATTAAGTTTGTTTAGTATGCTTATTTGTTAGGATTTTATTATCGTAAAGTAAAGGTTGTGTAAACAAATAAGCACACTAAACTTGCCTAGCCATCCAGTCAGCAATTAAAGATAAATTGCTATCATAAAGAAATATTGTCTATTGTCAAATTCCATTAAAGAGATTGTAGAACCCCATATTTTAGCATAATTTGAGTTTATAGATATTTTTATTTGTAAAAAGTTTACTTTTGCATACTAGTAATTATTTTATAGATAGCAATAGTCCCCATGGAAACATTAAAAATAGACATACAACATAGCGATAGTTTTTTTGATAATAACGAATACCAAGCTGTTGCAAGCAGAATGGATTCAATACATCAAAGGGTAAAAAATAAAACAGGAAAGGGTTCTGAATTTCTTGGTTGGCATAATTTACCCTCATCAGTTACTCCTGAAATCATTAATGATATTAAGCAAGTTGCAGCCGATATTCGTAAGAAAGCAAAGTTTTTTGTGGTAATTGGTATTGGAGGTTCATATTTAGGTGCCCGTGCAATTATCGAAGCTTTGCAAAGCCCTTTTGATGCATATCAAACTAGTGAAAACCCAAAGATATTATATGCCGGTCAAAATTTGAGCGAAGACTATCTTCACGATTTGCTTGCATTATTAGATAATGAGGACTATGCACTTACCGTGATTTCTAAGTCAGGGACTACTACAGAACCCGCCATTGCCTTTAGATTAATAGCTAATCATTTGGAAAATAAGTATGGTGCAAAAGAAGCTGCTTCTCGAATTATTGCTATTACTGACGCTGAGAAAGGAGCCTTACGTACACTGGCTACTCAAAAAGGATATAAAACGTTTATAGTGCCTAATGATGTGGGAGGGAGATTTTCGGTACTAACCCCAGTTGGTTTATTGCCCATTGCTATTGCAGGTTACGATATTGAAGCTTTAATTGAGGGAGCCTTGCATATGGAAAAATTAACCGCATCTACTGCAAAAGAAAATATTAATCCTGCAGCTAAATATGCAATTACCCGTAATGTACTATTGAACAAAGGATTTGATATTGAAATTCTAATTAATTTTAGCCCAAGTCTTATGTATTTTACCGAATGGTGGAAACAACTTTTTGGAGAGAGTGAAGGAAAAGAACATAAAGGAATTTTTCCTTCAGGAGCTAATTTCACTACTGATTTACATTCTATGGGTCAGTATATTCAAGACGGAAGGCGCAAAATATTTGAAACATTGATAAGTGTAAATACTGTTGAACATTCAATTACTATTCCCGAAAAAGAACAAGATTTAGATGGTCTGAATTATCTTAAAGGAAAGAATGTTGATTATGTAAATCAAATGGCTCAAAAAGGGACCTTAAAGGCTCATATTGATGGTGGAGTCCCAAATATTATAATTGAAATTAATAAAATTAATGAAGAAAATATTGGGCAAATGATATATTTCTTTGAGCTAGCTTGTGCTTATAGTGGCTATACATTAGATGTAAATCCTTTTGATCAGCCAGGTGTAGAAGCTTATAAATCAAATATGTTTGAGCTTCTGGGAAAGTAATAAAAAAAAGATCAAATAAAAAAAGCTTTGATATTTCTATTAAAGCTTTTTTAAGTTAGTATTAGTATACTCTTCTACCAAAGAGTTATTAACCGTGAATATTGTACAATTTTATGTAGTAAGAACTGTAATAATTATTACACCTACTATTATAAAGCTATATATAGCCATTAAATGAGTTTGCTTTATTTCTTTTGTTTGATTTTGTTTTGACATTTTTTATAATTTTAATTGGTTTATGAATATAAGACGATAATAATTCGATAAGCTTTGGTTAATAAAAAATATTCTAAAAAAATAGCATGTATTTGTTAAAAATTACATGCTTTTGAAGGTCTTTTATTAATGTTTAGCCTAAGTTATTTAGTCAGAAGTGTTAGTATGATAGCTGAAACTATAACTACTCCATATATCATAAATAATGTATTTTGACTTACTTTAGTTGGTTGATTTTTTGC
>QMPB01000131.1 GCA_003648395.1 Bacteroidota bacterium | reverse complement strand
TACATACAATAGATTGATGCTTGAAAGAAGTGCAATACCATTACTACACTCTTGAATTCTTCTATCAATATCAAAACCCTTTATCAATCGACCACTTGCCAATTCCTTATATTTCTCATAAGACGCTTTAGCTTCTGTGAAACGATAATTATTATGATAAGCTCTACCCAAATAATAATAGACTCTATTATCCTCAATATTAAATTTTATAGCTATCTCAAAATAATTAATTGGTCTTTCTTTCTTTTCAGGTTCACTATACATCATACAAACTCCTAGGCGGAAATTATAATCAGGATTTCCCATTTCATTACTCCTAAGGGTTTGATAATATACAAAAGCCTTTTGAAATTCTCCCTTCTCAAAAAGTTTATCAGCAGCCTTCGCATATTCTTCAGGATTCTTATACCCTTTCTGTGCGAATGAATTACTCGCAAAGAATATAATCAGTAAAAATATTTTAATAATCCTATTTATCAACACACATAAATTAGTTCAACAAAGATGTAATAAAGTGATTTTCAAACTTTAAACATATTAGTATTTGCTTTAAGTATACTATAAAGTCAAAGACTAATAGACCTTATACCTATATTTATGTGAAATTGTTACAAAAAAAACGCCATAAATTCATAAGACTGAATTTATGGCGTTTTTTTTTAATTATTATCTATATTCTAAAGAACAAAATAAGCAAAAAAAACATATTAATCATCGTAATCAAACTCGCCTTCTGCAACAGCTTGCTCAATACTTTTATTATACATTTTCATAGCTCTCCAGCTCATACCCATACTAGAGAACCCTCCATCATGGAATAAGTTCTGCATTGTAACTTTTTTAGTTAAGTCAGAGAACATTACCACACAATAATCAGCACACTCTTCAGCATTTGCATTGCCAAGTGGCGACATTCTTTCTGTAAAATCAATTAAATTATCAATTCCTTTAACACCTTTACCTGCTGTAGTAATAGTTGGTGACTGAGAAATAGTATTTACTCTAATTTTCTTATCACGACCATAAATATATCCAAAACTACGAGCAATAGACTCTAACATAGCTTTTGCATCAGCCATATCATTATATCTAAACAATGTTCTTTGAGCTGCAGTATAAGTAAGAGCAACTACAGACCCCCAATCAGAAATTGCATCAAGTTTTCTTGCAACTTGTAAAACTTTATGGAACGACATTGCCGATACGTCGATAGTTTTATGGTAGAAATCGTAATTTAGATCATCATATTTCTTTCCTTTACGCACATTCATCGACATACCTATGGAATGAAGTATAAAATCAATTTTTCCACCAAGAATTTCCATTGATTTAGATAACACCACTTCCAATTCTTTAACATTAGTTGCGTCTGCCATTAGAACCTGAGAACCTGTTTTCTCTGCTAAATCATTTATCTCGCCAAAACGTAAAGCTAATGGGGTATTAGACAAAGTAAATATAGCACCTTCTTCATGTGCTTTTTCCGCCACTTTCCATGCAATAGAATCATGATCCAATGCACCAAAAATAATCCCTCTTTTGCCTTTTAATAAATTATAAGCCATAATAATATTTTTATAGTATTATTTATATTCAAATATGTAAGCGCAAAAATAAGTTAATTCCTAAAGCGGTATTAAAATACTTATTAATAATAATTAGTTAATAATTTCTATCAGTGGATTATAGTATCATTTTTTGAATAATCAATTTCCTTATTAAGCTCCCCATTTTTATCAAAAAATTTCCAAACTCCTACCCTTTTATTATCTTTCATCTCTCCCTCATAAAACTTAGTAGTATTATCATACCAAACAGTTTTTATACCTGTTGCCTTTCCCATCTTATACGTTCCTTGAGCTACTAAAATACCACTTTCATTATAAGCTTTCCATTTTCCATGACGAAGGTTACCATCTGAAGGACCTTCCAACCACAATTCTCCATTCTTATAGTAAGACCACTGATAATGCATTATAGTATCATCACTTCGATACCCCCATACTGTCTTAATACTCCCATCCTCGTATTTCTGCTTCACTATTGTATCATTCCATATCTCAAATGCATTAATAGAAGTTTCCTTTTCTTCTTTTACCGAGCAAGATATTATTGTTACAAGAAACAATAACGATAATAGCATATATAATTTACTTATCATATTACCAGTAGTTTAAATAAAAATATATGTATTAATGATTTCTGTCAAATTCATATTTACGATTAAGTCTCTCAACAACTTCTTTTGTAATATCGTAACTTGGGTCTGCAGATAGCAAGCCACTCATAGAACCGTACTGTAGAATAAAAGTATACCCATTCTCAATTCTATAACCATTAAGAAAATCAACTATTGATTGAGTTACTTTACCACTAATCTCTTGACGCTTGATACCACTTTGTTGTGTCATATTTTGCTCCATTTGTAATAAATCATTTTGTTGTTGCTGAAGTTTAGCTTCTGTATCTTTTTGTTGTTGAAGCGTAAGCATTCCTGCCTTTCCTTGACTTACATATGTTTCATAATCCTGCTTAAGTTTTGCAGCTTTACTTTCATATTGTCTTCTCAACTGTTTTTCATAGGCTTCAATCTTCTTTACCGCATCTAAATAGTAATTATACTGAGCCATTAAGGTATCTGTGTTAACATAAGCAATTTTCATATCCCCCATATTGCTAACACTAGTTTCATTAGCTTCAACATTTGCTTTAGGAGTCGTTTCAACCACAATGGCTGTACTCTCTACATTTGATTCTTCTTCTTTATCATCTTTTATTGTAGTATTACATGAAAACTGAACTACAGCAAGAGTAAATACTGCAACTAATAAAACTATTTTACTTCTATTCATAATATTATGTGTTATAATTAATTTTAAAAACGCAAAGATATAAAAAACGATAGAGGAAATTCATGAATTTCCTCTATCGTTATTATTTTCTAATAAAATGTATATTTATTTTAATTGCCTACTTCTGAAAGATACTTTATTCTAACCATTCTAATTTCTATTTCAGGATAATCATCTTCACCAAGTTCTAATAAAGCATCTTCAACAGAGTCTGTTTCTGCATCCTCATTAAAATACTCCATTATATCTTCAACATTATACTCATCAACTTTCTCATTAATATAATAGTTAATATCTAGTTTAGTACCAGAATCAACAATCTTCTCAATCTCACTAATTAATTCGTCTAACGTAAGGCCTTTAGATTTTGCAACATCGTCTAACGATAACTTTCTATCGATAGATTGAATAATGAATACTTTAGAAATGGATTTCTTAGCGACAGATTTTACAAGCATATCATTAGGTCTTATTATATCATGTTCTTCAACATATTGCTTAATAATATCTAAAAATGGCTGCCCATACTTCCTTGCTTTACCTACTCCAACACCAGTAATTCTATGCATTTCTTCCATAGTAATTGGAAATTGTATACACATATCTTCCAATGATGGATCTTGAAATATTACAAAAGGTGGTAATTTTTCTTTTTTAGAAATTTCTTTTCTTAACTCTTTAAGCATTTTGAAAAGCACTTCTTCTCCTGCTTGACCCGTTTTAGACTCTTTTCTTATAATAATACTATCATCATCAGAATCTTCATAATCATGGTCTTTTGCCATTATTACTTTATATGGTTTATCAATAAACTCTTTACCTTTATCTGTAAGCTTAAGTATTCCATACTGTTCAATATCTTTATCAAGCAATAATTGGATAAGAGCTTGTCTAAAAATACCCATCCAATATTTATCATCTTTATCTTTCCCAACTCCAAAAATAGGTAACAAATGATGCTTAACAGTTCTAACATCAGTATTATCTTTACCAGTCATCACATAGCACATATGCTTTGTTTTAAACAATTGCTTTGTTTGTTGCACTCCCAATAAAGCATTTCTTATATCTTCAGTAACCTCAAATTTTTCTTTAGGATGATTACAATTATCGCAATTTGCACAATTATCTTGCTTATAAACTTCACCAAAATAATGGAGTATCTGCCTTCTACGGCAAATTGATGATTCTGCAAAGGAGACAGTTTCGTTAAGTAGCTGTTTTGAAATTTCTTGTTCTGCAACAGGTTTTCCTTTCATAAACTTCTCAAGTTTCTGAATGTCATTATAAGAATAAAACGTAATACACTTACCTTCTCCTCCATCTCTACCTGCCCTACCTGTTTCTTGATAATAAGACTCAATGCTTTTAGGAATATCATGATGAATAACAAATCTAACATCTGGTTTATCTATCCCCATACCAAAGGCAATGGTAGCAACAATTACATCAACATCTTCCATGAGGAATCTGTCTTGATTATTAACCCTAGTAATAGTATCTAAACCAGCATGATAAGGCAGCGCCTTAACTCCATTAACTTGTAATGTTTCAGCAACTTCTTCAACTTTCTTTCTACTTAAACAGTAAACAATTCCTGATTTACCATCATTCTCTTTAATAAATTTTATTAAATCTCTTATTACATTTTTAGTTTTAGGCCTTACTTCATAATATAAATTTGCTCTATTGAAAGAAGACTTAAATAGGCTAGAATCTACCATCTTCAAGTTCTTTTGAATATCACTTTGAACTTTAGGTGTAGCCGTTGCTGTTAAAGCAATAATAGGTGCATTTTCAGATATTATTTCAATAATTGGTCTTAATCTTCTATATTCTGGTCTAAAATCATGTCCCCATTCAGAAATACAATGAGCTTCATCAATTGCAAAAAAGGAAATTTTTAAATTCTTGAAAAACTCTATATTATCTTCTTTTGTAAGACTCTCAGGCGCAACATATAAAAGTTTTGTTTTACCACTAACAAGATCAGTTTTAACCTCTTCCATCTCCATTCTATTCAATGAAGAATTCATAACATGTGCTATTCCTTTATCCGAACCAAAATTTCTTAAAGCATCAACTTGATTCTTCATTAAAGCAATTAATGGAGAAATAATAATTGCAGTACCTTCCGATATTAGCGCTGGTAATTGGTAGCAAAGAGATTTTCCTCCACCTGTTGGCATTATGACAAATACATCATTTCCACCCAAAAGGCTTTTGATAATATCCTCTTGCTGACCTTTAAACTTTGTAAAACCGAAGAAATCCTTTAAAACTTCTGCTAAGGTTTTATTTACAGCTACATTCTGTACTATTCTTTGTTTGTTCACAATCAAATATAATATTTAATCAAGTTTAATTAAGAATTAATAATATAAAATATTAGAGCATTTCCTAAACTTGTATTTTGAAAGATTAAAATTAACCATTTTTTTTTAAATATCTCAATAAATATTCAAAATACTTCATTTTTTTTTAATAACACATATTATTCTATATTTTCATTACTATTATTAAGGGATAATGCTCTTCATTTACATCGGGTCTACATCGGGTCTACATCAGGGGAAATAAAAATATATCTAAATTTCTTTTTCTTATACATTTCAACTATTGCATCATTAATTATTTCTTTTACTGCTTTATGGGATGCAGTAATTTCAAATTTTATGATAAAATTCTTAATAAATAAATTTTTAACGCGACTGATAACGGGAAATTCTGGGCCTAAAACTCTTGAACCTAACTTAGGTCTTAATAATTCAGCAAAATAATTTGCCCCATCATTGAGCAATTGATAATCTTTATGCTTCAGCGAAATACGTATCAACCTATAAAAAGGAGGATATTTAAAGTTAGCTCTCTCTTCCATCTGACTTTTATACATACTAATATAATCATTCTCTATCACATCACGAATTACAGAATGATAAGGTTGATTAGTTTGAATAATCACTTTTCCCTGTTTATTCTTCCTGCCAGAGCGACCTCCAACTTGTGTAAGCTGTTGAAATCCCCTCTCAAAAGATCTAAAATCAGGATAATGTAGAATATTATCGGCATTAAGTACGCCAACTAAGCTAACATTATCAAAATCTAAACCCTTAGAAACCATTTGTGTACCAACTAAAATATCAATCTTTCTATCTTGAAAATCATTAATTATTTGTAAATATGCATTTTTTGACCTAGTTGTATCTAAATCCATTCTCTTAACATTAACTCCTGGAAAAAACACTGGAATTTCTTCTTCAATTTTTTCTGTGCCAAAGCCTTTCATACTTAATTTCTTGCTTCCACAGTTTGGGCACATTGTTGGAATATCCTTAGATGCTCCGCAATAATGGCACTTTAATCTACCTTGTTTTTTATGATATGTTAATGTTACATCACAATTATTACATTCTGGCGACCACTGACAATCAGAGCATACCAATCTTAAACTAAACCCTCTTCTATTTTGAAACAATATAACTTGTTCTTTATTATCAAGTGCTAATTGAATATTATCAAGCAAATATTTTGAGAAATGGGATTTCATTTCCTTTTTTTTATATGCTTCAGAGAGATCAACGACTTCTATTTTGGGTAAGTTAACTTTTGAATAACGCTCCATTAATTCTACAAAACCATATTTATTTTTTCTGGCCTTATAATAAGACTCCAAAGAAGGAGTTGCTGAACCAAGCAAACACTTTGCATCATGAATATTTGCTAATACGATTGCTGCATCACGAGCATTATATCTAGGAGAAGGGTCATACTGCTTGTATGAGGTGTCATGTTCTTCATCAATAATTACCAAACCTAAATTACTAAACGGCAAAAATATAGACGATCTTGCCCCTATTATTACCTTATAACTATCTTCAGAATTTTTAAGCACTCTATTCCATACTTCAACCCTCTCATTATTCCCATAGCGACTATGATAATAACCTAACTTTTCACCAAAATACTCTCTAAGTCTATTAATTATTTGGGCAGTAAGAGCAATTTCAGGAATCAGCAATAGAACTTGTTTCTTTTCTTGTATGTATTGTTCTATCAGTTTTATGTAAATCTCTGTTTTACCACTACCAGTAACACCATGAAACAGACAAACATTCTTTTCTTTAAAACTTTTCTTTATACTATTATACGATTGCTCTTGGTTTTCTGATAAAACTAGTTCGTTAACACTCTTTGTTGCAGAATAATCAATCAATCTAGTTTGACTTTTTGTATAAATACTTAAAACTCCTTTATCTACTAATGATTTCAATACTGAAGATGATATTCCACTATCTTTTAACAGAAAACCTTTACTTATCTCTACTGTATTTCCAGTAAAAAAATTTGATAGTTTTAAATATGAAAGCAACAATTCTAATTGCTTAAATGCTTTTTTCTCTAATTCCTGTGAAATTCTTTCTAAAGCAGTATTATCTTTATATTCCTCTACTAATTCAACATATGATTCTGTTTTAGACTTAAACCTATTTTTAATTTCTTCTTCAGGAAGAATACATTTTTTCTCAATCAAAGTCTTAACAAGGTTTACTGTTCTTACTAATTCAACAATCTCTGAAACTTCAGTAAGCGTTAAATTTGGTTGTTGCTCCAAAGCTTGAACAATCAGAAATTCCTTATCATTAAGCAAATCATACTTCCCATTAAATTCTGGATGAAGAATTAGTTTTGTTTCACTAGCTAATTTCATAGCAGACGGCAATGCAGCATTCATTACTTCACCTCTAGTAGCCATATAGTAATCAGAAAGCCAGTTCCAAAACTTTAGTTGATAACTATTTACAATAGGCTCTGAATCAAGAATATTAAGAATGTATTTTACTTGTGAGTAATTAGGGATTACTTGATGAATTTTAATTATAATACCAGAATACTGTTTCTTTTTACCAAACTGTACTACAACACGTTTCCCTACTTCAATTTCTTCATTTAATTTAAAAGGAACTCTATATGTAAATGAATTCACCAAAGGCAATGGCAATAGTACATCTACAAAGTATGTTTGTCGTTCCATAAAAATAAATAATTAATATACTATAATCAAACGAGTACAGTAATAAGAAATTTCTTAATGTTAGAAATAATTTAATTGTAAAGCGATTCTGAAAACTAGATAGATAGAATTCTTGCTAATCTTAATAATTCTGTACTAATATCAGCATTTTGTTTAATTGCAAGTTCCATACTTGTATATGCAAGTTTACCATTAATTATTCCTACCATTTCGCCTTTATGACCAAGAAATAAAGCCTCTACAGCATAAAAGCCCAATTGGCTAGCTAAAACTCTATCTGCTAGAGTTGGCGAACCTCCTCTTTGCATATGCCCAAGAATTGAAACTCTTGTTGAATATGAATTATCAACCTCTTTTACTTTAGATGCTAACTCATAAGCCCCTCCAGAGTCATCTCCTTCAGCAACAATAATAATAGCAGAGTTCTTACCCTTTCTTTTATTTCTTTTTAATGTAATAACTAAATCTTCGAGATAAGTCACTTTCTCCGGAATAAGAATAGCCTCTGCACCTGTAGCAATACCTGTGTTTAATGCAATAAAACCAGCATCTCGTCCCATTACTTCTACAAAAAATAGTCTATTATGAGATCCCGCAGTATCTTTTATTTTGTCAATGGCATCTACTACTGTATTCATAGCTGTATCATATCCTATAGTTGCATCAGAGCCAAATAAATCATTATCAATTGTTCCAGGAATGCCAATTGTAGGAATACCAAACTCCTGAGAAAAGATATTAGCTCCTGTAAAAGTACCATCACCACCAATTGCGATAACAGCATCTATTCCTTCTGATACTAGATTATTATATGCTTTTTGCCTCCCCTCTTTTGTCCTAAACTCTTTACTTCTAGCTGACTGAAGAATAGTACCTCCTCTTTGGATAATTCCTCCAACAGCTTTAGAATCTAATTTAATAAAATCTCCATTAATTAAGCCATCATAACCTCTAATGACTCCGTAAACCTCTGTACCATAATTTATTGCAGTTCGTACAACTGCTCGTATTGCAGCATTCATGCCAGGAGCATCACCTCCTGATGTAAATACGGCTATTTTTTTTATATTATTCTTCCCTTTTCCCATCTATATTAAAATTGACTATTCTATTATGTATTTATTTGTTAACTGAACCATCTTTAGGTTTTTTAATTCTTTTCCTTTTTACTTTATCATTTTTTAAAAATTCCTTATTTTTAGATATTCTCTTGTCTTTACCATCAAATTTTTTCTTTTCTACCCTCTCTTCATTATTGTCATAGCTTCTTCTTTCTCCTCGTTCTCTTTCCTCTCTCTTGCTATCTCTATAAGGTCTACGTTCGCCATCGCCTTCTCTTCGACCTCCACCATAGCTTTTACGTTCTCCTCGGTCTTCTCTTTTACTATCTCTATAAGGTCTACGTTCGCCATCGCCTTCTCTT
>QMPB01000130.1 GCA_003648395.1 Bacteroidota bacterium | reverse complement strand
TACATATATACCACCCTTTCAGGGTTGGTGGGTAATTTTACAAATAAAACATTGAATTTTTTGATCATTTTTTTACGACATCTTTTTTCATTGTAATTTTATCCATGGTATTTTGCCTGTGGCTATATATACCAACTTTTCAGAGTTGATGGGTATATATTATAAAAAGATTGGTTTGCATTATTCAATACTTCGTTGACTTTTTGTTTCTCGCAAAGCCGCAAAGCCGCAATGGGCTGGTTTACAATAATTTATATAAATTTGACTACTACTTGTAATTGCTTACATATCAGTAGCCATGGGTTTGCACCCATGGCTACTGATATACCACCCTTTCAGGGTTGGTGGGTAATTTTACAAATAAAACATTGAATTTTTTGTGTGATTATTTCTACTAAGCCTGAAAGGCTTAAATATTTGTAGCCACGGGTGAAACCCGTGGCTACAATGATAAAAATATTAGATTTTGGCGTGATTTTTTTTGGAAAAATCATGACAAAATCGGCAAAAAGGTAGAGATATCTGATAGTTACTACTTAGCCAACACTTCTCCCTTAATAGTCAAAATAACCGATTCAGTATTAGCATTACTAAATATTGTTATTTTTTTATTAAAAGTCCCAACAGTTTCAGTAGTAGTATAGCCTATTTCTACATTGGAGCTTTGACCTGGCATAAGAGGTTCTCTAGAATATACTGGCTCTGTACAGCCACATGATTTAACTACTCTTGTAATAAATAACACATCATTGCCAGTATTGGTATATTTAAACTTAAATTTAACGTCTTTAGCACCATTTTTTATTTTACCAAAATCGTGAACTGTAGTGTCAAATTTAATTTCAGCCATAGTTTCACTTTGATTGTTGGGATTAGCTAAAACTATTGTTTTAGTGCCATCGATATTAGCAAGAGCGAAAGAGCTTTGTACTGAAAAAAGAAATACGCTGAATATTAGTATTATCAATTTCATATTTAACATGTTTTTAGTGAGCAACAGGAGTAAAACCTTCATTTACACTTTTTACAGGAACTTCTTCTTTAGGCTTTGCTTGAACTAGACCTTTAATGTAGAGTACTACAGAAGTATTGTCTGCATTGGAAGTTACTGTAATATTTTTATGAAAAGCACCTAATCTACGAGTGTCGTATCTAACTGATATTTTTGATGAATCACCAGGCATAATAGGAGCGTTTGGTCGACTAGCAACAGTACAGCCACAAGAAGATCTAACATTTTGAATAATCAAAGGTTCTTTGCCTGTATTCGTGAAATTAAATGAAAACTTCCCATTTCCATTTTGTGTAATTTTCCCAAAATCATGACTGGTAGTTTCAAATTTAATGTGTGCTTTTGTATTTGTATCTGGTTGGTTTGGAATGTTTGCAGTTGAGAATACAACTAATGCAATAAAGCTGATAAGAATAATATTAATATGTTTCATGTTATAAGTTTTTAAAAGTAATGATTTTACAATATTTATGCCGTTTTTTATAATAGTTCGTCAATATTTTCTGGAGGATCTGCCCAAACAGCTTTATGCTTACTTTCTACTATGGGTCTATTAATTAGTTTAGGGTGTTGAACAAAAATTCTAATCCATTCTTCATCGGTAAATGTTTTATTTTTAAAATCACTCTTATATATAGCCTCTTGTTTCCTTATCATTTCAGAAGGTTTGAGATTTAGCTTAGCAAATATTACGGTAAGCTCCTCTAGGGTAAAAGTATCATTCAAGTATTTAATAATCTCAAATTCAACACTTTTTGATTCTAAATATTGTAATCCAGCTCTACTTTTCTTACAACGTGGATTGTGATATATTTTATACATATACTTATGTGATTTTAAGTTGATGTGCAAAGATACAAATTCAATTCTTTATTCGATTGTTAATATGGGTTAAATTTTACTAATATTAATTATACAATGAAATCAATAAAATATTACATTTAATCATTGAGCCATGCATTATTGAAATTAAAGAAGAACAATTTCGAAAATAGCATTATGCTCAACAGCATTATTTACATTCTCTAATAGTTTAGATTTTGCATAGTGGACTTCTTGTCTAAGGGCAGAAGAATCAAATTTTATGAAGAGTTTTTTGTTTTTAATATATAAGTCTATAGTATGTTTAGCAATCATTTTACCTACAATTTCTTCCCATTTCTCAATAATAGTAGCTTCATCAAGTTTAGGCTGAATTCCGCTATTCTTGATGTATTGCTGAATTACTTCACCTAAACTCTGACTATTAGTTCTTTTATATGTGTTATCTCTATTCATTATTTACAATTATTTCAATTTTGCCACTGTTTACAGAAAACACTTTTCTTTCTACGTTAATATTCTGGAATATATTCTCAATCCGGTCTTTATTTGTATCGGTAATAAATATTTGACCAAATTCATTTCTACTAACTAATTTCATAAGCTGATGAACCCTATGAATATCTAATTTATCAAATATATCATCTAATAATAGAAGAGGCTTATAGGTTTTCTTTTTATAAGTGTATTCAAATTGGGCAACCTTTAGACTTATAAGAAATGATTTCTGTTGGCCTTGTGAACCAAATTTCTTAATTGGAAAACCACCTAATTCAAATATTATATCATCTCTATGAATGCCAACACTAGAATGTTTTACAGCCAAATCTTTTCTATAGTTATCTCTAAGTAGTTGGCAAAAATCGCTATTAGTTAGTTGAGAGCGATATTTAATATTGGCTTTCTCTTTATTATCAGAAATAAATTCATAGTAAGTCTGCACAAGAGGAATAAATTCTTTCAGGAAAGCTTCTCTTTTAGTATGAATATCGTGTCCGTATTGGCACAATTTGGAGTCTAGTATCTGTAAAAGACTTTTGTCAATATTATGATTGTCAGATAAATTACGTATAAAGGCATTCCTTTGTTGTAATACTTTATTATAATTTAGTATTGTATTAAGGTAAGCTCTATCAAATTGAGAAATTACACCATCAATATATTTTCTTCTGTCATCGCTGCCGCCATATATTAAATTTGTATCAGCAGGACTAATCATTACAAGTGGAAATTCTCCTATATGGTCAGCAAGCCTATCATATTCTTTATCATTGCGTTTAACTCTTTTTCTATCGTTTTTTGAATAAGAAACATGGACTTTTTCATTAGTCTCATCAGAATTTGAGTATTCTCCTTTTATCATAAAATATTCTTCACCATGAAGAATATTTTGATTGTCGAATGAGTTTTGAGGGCTTTTACAGAATGATAAATAGTAAATAGCATCAAGTATGTTTGTTTTACCTGCCCCATTTTCGCCTACGAAAATATTTATCCTAGAACTTAGGTCAATATTACTTTCTCTATTATTCTTAAATTGGTTTAGAGTTAATTCTGTTATTTTCATTAATTGTTATCTAGTTTAGAAGTGTCTAATTTGAATCCAGTACTATGATAATTAATAATAGCAATATTTGGTTCTTCAACTAATAATTTTCTAATTTTACTTAAATACACATCCATACTACGAGAGTTTAAATGATTTACCTCACCCCATATTTTTTCTAAAAGTTCATTTCTCGTTACAATATTATTTTTGTTTGTAATTAGTATCTTTAATAATTGATTTTCTTTTTTTGTAAGTTTAACTTTTTTACTATGTGTAATAATAAGAAAATCTTTTTCGTCATAAATAATATTGCCAAGTTTTATTTTTTGATTTTTTTTTCTATTTTCAAGTGGCTGTTTATCAATACGTTTGATAATTGCTTTTATTCTTAAGTCCAACTCTAATGTACTGAATGGTTTCGTAATATAATCGTCAGCACCAATTTTCAGACCTTGAATTTTATCGTTTATTTGATTCTTAGCAGAGAGAAATACAATTGGAATATTATTATCATGATTTTTAATAAATTTAGCTAATTGATAACCATCCATTTTGGGTAGCATTATATCTAATAAACAGATATCAGCATCAAGTTTATCCCAATTTTTTATTAAATCTTCAGCATTATCAAAATGATAAACTATATAGTCTTTCATAATAAGAAAATCTTTAACAACCATACTTAAGTTAAGATCGTCTTCTACGTAAATTATTCTAATTGCTGTATTGCTCATAATTGTTAGTTAACTTTAATTATTATTTTGCAAATGATTGTAAGTCATGCAATTTATGGTATATTCCTGATAACTCAATTAGCTCTTTATGAGTTCCTTGCTCTACTATTTGACCTTTATCAACTACTATAATTTCATCAGCATTTTTAATTGTAGAAAGTCTGTGGGCGATAACAATGGAGGTTCTATTTTTCATTAGATTTTCTAGAGCATTTTGCACAAGTCTTTCTGATTCAGTGTCTAATGCAGAAGTTGCCTCATCAAGAATCATAATTGGAGGATTTTTCAGAACTGCTCTTGCAATACTAATTCTTTGTTTTTGTCCGCCAGAAAGTTTATTTCCTCTATCTCCAATATGCGTATAATATCCTTCAGGTAAGTCTTTAATAAACTCATGGGCATTTGCAATTTTAGCAGCATTTATTACATCTTCTTCTTTAATGTCAGTCATTCCAAATGCAATATTATTAAATATTGTATCATTAAACAATATGGATTCTTGATTTACAATTCCCATTAATGACCTTAAATCTTTAATTTTAATATCTCTAATGTCAGTATCGTCTATTTTAATACTACCACTATTTGGGTCATAAAAACGTGGTAATAAATCAACAAGAGTAGATTTACCTGCACCAGAAGCTCCAACTATAGCTATGGTTTTACCTTTTTTTATATTAAGATTAATTTCGTTTAAAACATATTCATCTTCATATTTAAAGCTAAGGTTTTCGTATGATATTGATGAATTAAAATCTGTTTTAGAAATTGCATTTTCTTTTTCTGTTAAAGTATCTTTAGCGTCTACAATTTCCCAAATACGTTGTGCTGAAGAAATCCCCTTTTGTATTCTATAATATCCACTTGAGAATGATTTTACAGAAGGAATAACTTGCGAGAATAGAGTAATATAAAAGATGAAAGTAGCGCCATCCATCAAACTTTCTTTACTAAGAATAAGTTTACCGCCATACCAAAGAACTATTGACATTACTATTATGCCAAAGAACTCGCTCAATGGAGCAGACAGGTCGCCTCTACGGAAAACGCCAATCATTACTTTAGAATATTCATTATTGTGGTTATGAAATTTGTTTTCAGAGTAATTAATTGCATTAAAAGCCTTAATAATTCTCAATCCACCCATTGCTTCGTCAAGATAGGATAGGAGTACACCATTCATTGTTTGTGCTTTTAAAGATTTTCGTCTTAAAGATTTACCAATTTTAGCAATAATGAAACCAGCAATAGGAAGTACAGTTAACATAATAAGAGTTAGTTCTGTACTAATAATAAACAAGGTAGTCATAAAAGCAATTACAGTAATAGAATCCCTAAAAAGAATCTCCAAAGAACCCATAATAGTCCACTCTACATCTTGCACGTCATTTGTAGCACGGGCAATAATATCACCTTTCTTTTTATTAGCATAAAATGATATTGGAAGTCTAATAAGTTTAGAATAGATACTGTTTCTGATATCACGAATAACACCATTGCGAAGAGGAGCAAGAATATACATTGCAAGGTATCGGAAGAAGTTTTTAAGAAAAAACATACCAATAATAGATACACTAATTAGTATTAGAACATGTTCGGCACCTTGCTCACTTATCATTTTACTTATTTGGTAATTTAAGTTTGGCTGCCATGTGTCTTTATTCCAAAATATAAATTTAGCAGGAGCACTTACCACAAGTTCATCTACTCCAACAATAAGTTTCAAAAATGGAATTATCATACCCAGAGAGACTATGGTAAACATAATAGTTAGGAAGTTAAAAACCACATTCATAAAAGCATAATGCTTATATGGTTTAATGTAACTGAGTAATCTTCGGAATTCTTTCATAAAAACTGATTAATCTGCAAATTTACTTAATTTGAAGATTATTTCACTTAAAATATAAATAAAATTTATTTGCGGTAATTTAAAAAATAATCATATCTTTGATATATTCAAAAATTAAGAAAATATGAACTATATATTATTTGATGATCAGAGAGTTAGGGAGGAATTGTTGCCATTAACATTTACTAGACCTGTTGCAGATATACGTTTCGGCATTAGTACAATGAGAGAGAAATGGGAGAGAATTCTTGGTAAAAAAACTTCAACCTTAACAGAGAAATATCTCAGTAAAAAATTTCCATTAATTAAGAAGAAAGAAGGTAATATTCTAATTAATAGTAGTATTTGCCCCAATGAAGCTCTTCTAAAACAAATTCATTCTTTGAAGCCAGATCAAGCCCTTGTGGGTAAAGTTAAGGTTATAGCAATGAACTTAAGCCTTGATAATATTGAAAATATGGAGATATCAGATTCTTCAGAAATATCATTAGAAGCACAAACAGTATGTATAAATAATATTTGGGATTTGTTCTCAAAATTAGATACAACTATTGTTAATGACTTTGAAATAATTACTAAAGGAAGAAAATCTCAACCTATTAGTGATACAAATAGAATTATTGGTAATCATAAAATATTTATTGAAGAGGGGGCAAAAGTTGAGTTTGCATATCTAAATGCAACTAACGGACCCATATATTTAGGTAAAGATTCTGAAATATTGGAAGGAGCCGTTGTTAAAGGACCTTTTGCCTTAGGTGAGAATTCCAGTGTTAGACCATTGGCAAGGATTTATGGGGCTACTTCCATTGGTCCTCATTGTAAAGCTGGTGGAGAGATTAGTAATAGCTTAATATTTGGTTACTCAAATAAAGTTCATGATGGATTTATGGGAAATTCTATTATTGGAGAATGGTGTAATTTAGGAGCAGGAACAAATACTTCTAATCTTAAGAATACTTACGATAATGTTAGAATTTGGAATTATGCACAAGAAACATTTGTTGATACTGGCTTGCAGTTCTGTGGCTTGATAATGGGTGATCATTCTAAAACAAGTATAAACACAATGCTAAATACAGGAACTGTGGTTGGAGTTAGCTCTAATTTGTTTGGTTCAGGTTTCCCACGTCAATTCGTTCAATCTTTTATGTGGGGTGGATTTAATGGGCTTCGTAAATATAATTTTAAGAAAGCTATGGAAGTTGCAGCTAAAGTATATGCTCGTAGAGGATTAGAATTTGATGAAGTTGATAAAAAAATAATGCATGACATTAATATGATGACAATATAGAAAAAATTAAAAGTACAATAAAAAAGGCCATTTAACGATGGTCTTTTTTTATTGCTAAGCAGATTGAATTTCTTAATTCTTACACCATTCAGGGTTCTCTAGTTCACTATCATAAATATAATTTGCAATTTTAGTTAAATCTTCTTTTGAATTACCCATTTTAGGCATAACTGCAAATTGTTTGAGGGCGCCAAACATAATTGCATCATCTTTCTTTGGATCTAGATTAAATGTAACTATAGCATCAATAAACTCATCTTTAGTTTTATATACTTTCTTGTATTTCTTCTGAATATTAATGAAAGGAGGGGCTAGCATAGCATCGTGAGTAGCTTTAATTCCATGACACATATTGCATTTTGTTTCCAATAACTGTTTACCATCTGTTGCTGAAGCAATGCTAGTAGTGTAGGTGTTTTTATTGATTGTGCTTTTAGTATTTTTCAACTCTTTGGGGGGTAGCATAAATGTTAATCCAATCAAGCTTATTCCAACAATACCAATTGTGATAATTCTACTTTTCATAATTTTAAATATTTTGTTAATAATATAATTTTGACACATAATTTCTAAATATCTTGTGTTTTTATTGATTAAAATATGCTGATATACAATTTTGATAATTTGTTTATCTTTGGGCATTATTTTAGAAAATTATTATTAATATTTATAAATACTATTTATGGGATTATTAGATGGAAAAACAGCTTTAATAACTGGTGCTGCAAGAGGTATTGGTAAAGCTATTGCAATTGCTTTTGCAAAAGAAGGTGCTAATATAGCTTTTACAGATTTAGCATTAGATGAAAATACAGCTACTGGTGAAACAGAGATGAAGGCTTTTGGAGTTGAGGCAAAGGCTTATGCTTCAAATGCTGCAAAATTTGATGATGCAACGAAACTAATTGAAGATGTGATGGCTGATTTTGGTCGTATTGATATATTAGTAAACAATGCTGGAATTACTCGTGATAACTTACTTATGAGAATGACAGAGGCAGATTGGGATGCAGTAATTGCAGTTAATTTGAAGTCTGTATTTAATATGACAAAGGCAGTACAGAGAGTAATGCTAAAGCAGAGAAGTGGATCAATTGTAAATATGAGTTCTGTTGTTGGAGTGTCTGGTAATGCAGGTCAGTCTAACTACTCAGCTTCAAAAGCAGGGCTAATAGGATTTACAAAGTCTATTGCTCAAGAGTTGGGTTCTCGTAGTATTAGAGTAAATGCTATAGCTCCAGGTTTTATTGCTACAGCAATGACCGATAAACTTCCAGAAGATGTTCGTAAAGAATGGGTTAAAACTATTCCATTGCGTAGAGAAGGACAAGCTGAAGATGTAGCTAATGTATGTATTTTCTTAGGCTCTGATTTGTCTTCTTATGTTACAGGGCAGGTTATTAGTGTTTGTGGAGGTATGAATACGTAAAACGGTTATTCCTGACCGTTTATTACGAAGATAGAATTAGTCGCTTAGGAATGAGTGATAAATAAAAAAACCACTCAGAATTCTGAGTGGTTTTTTTATGTAAATATGTTTCTTAGGAACTACTCAGCAGCAGTTTCTTCAGCAGCAGTTTCTTCAGTTGCAGCTTCTTCAGGAGCTGCTTCTTCTTGAGCTTCTTTTACTTCAGCCTCAATTGCATCAGCTTTACGTTTAGCAATTGCTTCAGCACGAGCTTCTTTAACTTTAGTTTCAGCAGCAAAAGCATCAGACTTAGCTTTATCTAAATTGTCTTGATGTGCTTTAGAAGCATTATTAATCTTAGCTGTTTTTTCAGCCATCCAAGTAGCAAATTTAGCTTCTGCTTCTTCAGCTGTAAAAGCTCCTTTTGTAACTCCTCCTAAAAGGTGTTTCTTATAAAGAACTCCTTTATAAGAAAGGATTGCACGAACTGTATCAGTAGGTTGTATTCCTTTTTGTAACCAATTTACAGCATTATCAATATCTATAACGATAGTTGCTGGTTTTGTCATTGGATTATACGTGCCAATTTTCTCAATATATTTTCCATCTCGAGGTGCACGACCATCCGCAATAACAATATGATAGAAAGGCTGACCTTTCTTACCATGACGTTGTAATCTCATCTTTGCTGGC
>QMPB01000129.1 GCA_003648395.1 Bacteroidota bacterium | reverse complement strand
CTTTATTTTGCCAAAGAGATGTTTGGAGAAGAAACTAAAATTAGACTTCGCCCTTCATATTTTCCTTTTACAGAGCCATCTGCAGAGATGGATGTAAGCTGTAATATATGCGGAGGAAAAGGATGTAATGTCTGTAAATATACTGGTTGGTTAGAAATTCTGGGTTGTGGCATGGTAGACCCTAATGTGTTGACCAATTGCGGTATAGATTCACAAGAATATACAGGTTTTGCTTTTGGTATGGGAGTAGAACGAATTGCCATGCTTAAATATCAAGTAAAAGATTTGCGATTATTCTTCGAGAATGATAAACGCTTTTTAGAACAATTCAGTGGAGCTTATTAAGCTCTGAAAATATAGAATATAATGAGTTCAGAAATTAAAGAGAACAACTTACAATTATATAATTCACTTAGTAGAAAGAAAGAAAGATTTGAGCCAATAAAAAGCCCATTTGTTGGGATGTATGTGTGTGGACCAACAGTTTATGGTGATGCTCATTTAGGACATGCCCGCCCAGGTATTGCTTTTGATATAGTATTTCGTTATTTGAAACACCTTGGGTATAAAGTACGCTATGTACGAAATATTACTGATGTTGGTCATTTGGAGAATGATGCTGACCATGGAGAAGATAAAATTGCTAAGAAAGCAAGGTTAGAGCAACTTGAACCAATGGAAATAGCTCAGTATTTTGCTGACCGATATCACGATAATATGGATACATTGAATGTACAACGCCCTAGTATTGAACCACGAGCATCAGGACATATTATTGAGCAAATGGAAATGGTAAATAAAATATTAGATTCTGGTTTTGCTTACGAAACTAATGGATCTGTATATTTTGATGTTGTAAAATATAATGAAAAACATAATTACGGCAAACTTTCTGGAAGAAATATAGAAGATGTACTAGAGAATACAAGAGTACTTGATGGGCAAGAAGAAAAAAAAGACGGAGTAGATTTTGCCATTTGGAAGAATGCATCTCCTGAACATATTATGCGTTGGAATTCTCCTTGGGGAAGTGGTTTCCCCGGTTGGCATATGGAGTGTTCAGCAATGAGTACAAAATATCTAGGGGAGAGATTTGACATTCACGGTGGAGGTATGGACTTACGTTTTCCTCACCATGAGTCAGAAATTGCTCAAAGTGTTGCCGCTAATGGGGAAGAGCCTGTAAAGTATTGGATGCACAATAATATGGTGACAATCAATGGGCAAAAGATGGGGAAATCGTTGGGTAATTTTATTACTCTTGATGAGTTCTTTACTGGAAACCATAAATTTTTGGAGCAAGCTTATGCACCAATGACCATTAGATTCTTTATCCTTCAAGCTCATTATCGTTCTACTGTCGATTTTTCCAATGAAGCATTACAAGCTGCTCAAAAGGGATTTGAAAAACTAATGACAGCCGTTGAAACACTTGATAATTTAAAAGTTTCAGACAGTTCTGATTATAATATTCAAGAGTGGCAAAATAAATGCTATGCTGCTATGGATGACGATTTTAATAGCCCAATTCTAATTGCAAACTTATTTGATGGCGTTAAAATGATTAACTCTATTAATGATGGTAAAGCAAAAATTGATACTGAAAGTTTAAAATTATTAAAATCTGTTTTCAATATATTTGTGTTTGAGGTATTAGGTCTAAGAAATGATGAGCAAGCCAATAATAGTGGTGAATTAAGTGCAGAGCTTATTGAGCTAATGTTAAAAATACGTACTGAAGCTAAGCTTAATAAAGATTGGACTACAGCAGATAAAATTCGTGATGAACTTAAGAGTATCAAGGTAATTATCAAAGATACTAAAGAGGGAACAGATTGGACTATAGAGAAATAGCATGAAAAATATTAAATTGAATTTTGGGTTATTAATTGCTTTGGTTTTTGTGTTAACAGCATGTAATCAGAGTGGTAATACGGTAACAAAGCCAAAGAAAATTGTAAAAAAGCAAAAGCCTATTATTGTTCCAATCTTTAATCAAGATTCTGCATATAATTATATTAAATATCAAGTTGATTTTGGACCACGAGTACCAGGAACTAATGCTCATTCAGAGTGTGCTCAGTATTATGTTAATTTCTTTGAGAATCTTGGTTTAAAGGTTTATCAACAAAAGTTTAAATCAAGAGCTTTCAACGGTAAAATACTTGATGGTGTAAATATTATTGCATCAATAAAACCTGAAGAAAAACGCAGAGTATTATTATGTAGTCATTGGGACTCACGTCCTTTTGCAGACCACGATCCAGACCCTAAGAATCATAATACACCAATTGATGGAGCAAACGATGGAGCTAGTGGTATTGGAATTTTGATGGAGGTAGCAAGGCAAATGAGCATTAAGAATCCTGAAATAGGAATTGATATATTATTACTAGATTTGGAGGATTATGGACAACATGCTGATGAAGCTCCAATTGCTAACTCAGAACTTACATGGGGTTTAGGTTCTCAATATTGGTCTAAGAACCCACATATTGCTAGTTATGATGCGCGATTTGGAATATTGTTGGATATGGTTGGTGCTAAGGATATTGTATTTTATAAGGAGCATTATTCTAATACTTTTGCACCAGGTATTTTAGATAAAGTGTGGGGTGCTGCAGCAAATATTGGATATGCTGATATTTTTAAAACCCAACAAAAAGGTGCTGTTATTGATGATCATATTTTTATTAATAAATATGCCTATATTCCAACCATAGATATCATTCACTTCGACGAATCAACTAAATCAAATTTCTTCCCTTATTGGCATACCATAGGTGATAATATGGAACAGATTGATCCTCTAAGTCTGAAGATAGTTGGACAAACTTTATTGGAAGTTATATACAAAGAGAAATAGACTAAATATTATTCTCTTTATTTTCTCGTTTTGATTTCCTCTTATTTGTAAAAGATCTAACAGACATAATAGTTTGTAGCAATGTAGAAATTGCTGGTCGTGGATTGTTTAATATTTGAGTAAAAAATCTATCTTTAATAGAATCATAAGAGTAGAATTCTTTAATATTATCCATGCTTTCTCCTAGCTCGTCTTCACTAATTTCACTTTCATTTATCAAACGCTCCATTTCTTCGTCCAAATGCTGAACATTGTGTATAGTTCCCAAACTTGTTCCTCTGTGTATATCGCTAAAGTCTGTATTTTGAATGATTCTCTTTTGTATAGGATTCTTTATTAAAAATTTTCTGAAAACAAACATTACAATTGCAAGTAAAAGATAGAATGCGCTAACAATTAATGATGCTGTTGAAGCATTCCCAACATAGTCTGAATACCATTGAATAAATGAGTACGAAAAGAAAAGAGTAAAGAATAGGAAAGTAAAAAACAATATAAATCCCAATACTAAATTAGGAATTAACTGATTTAACTTTTTTACAAAAAACAAGCTTATCAAATCAGCTTTACTATTTAGAAAAGCTTTTATTTGATCAGGCAGTTGATTTAAAGGATTATTATCTTCTGTATATTGCATCAATTAAGCTTTTGTTGTTTCTTCCTCTACTACATCTGCCTCCTCAACTATTTCGGCTTCAGGAGTATTAAGATTCTGAAGTACCTCAGCTCCTTTTTGACTTACTTTTTCTATAATATCGTCAACTTTATTAAGCATTTCGTCTTCAAGATCTTCAAGTTTACTCTTAACTTTTTCTCTAGTTTCTTCACCTTTCTCAGGTGCAATTAAAAGCCCAACGGCAACGCCAACTGCTGCTCCTACTAATGCTCCACCTAATAAGGCAACTAATGTTTTTGAATTACTATTTTCGCTCATTATAGTTATGTTTTATTTTATAATAGTTCGTTATGATTTCATAAATTATTGATATGTAAGCAACTACAAGTAGTACTTGAATTTATATAAATTATTGTAAACCAGACCGTTGCGACTTTGCGATTTTGCGAGAAACAAAAAGTCAACGGAGTATTGATTTTAAGAACAATCTTAAATATATTATTTACAAAAAACACACTTTGTGTTACTTTGAGAATCATCGTATAATATTCTGTGTAAATTATTACACAAAGCATCACAAAGAAATCACAGATTATCACAAAGATTCTCTAGATTAATATCTTTTAACGAAAGAAACTCAAAAAGGTTCTATTTTTCTAAAATTGCTGCAATTCCAGGTAGAGTTTTACCTTCAAGATACTCTAGCATAGCACCGCCACCAGTGGAAACATAGCTAAGCATATCACCTAGATTATATTTATTGATAGCAGCAACAGAATCGCCTCCACCAATAGCACTGAAAGCACCACCAACACTTGCCGCAGCTACTGCTATAGAGATAGCTTTTGTACCTTTCTCAAAATTACTCATCTCGAATACACCCATTGGACCATTCCAAAGAATCATACGAGAAGAGTTTACAGCCATAGCAAATCTTTTAATACTATCAGGACCAATATCTAAGCCCATCCAGCCACTAGGAATCTCATTTGCATTTACTGTTTGAATATTTGCATCATTTGAAAAGTCATCGGCAATAACCACATCAGTAGGTAAATAAATATTTACTCCAGCGGCAATCATTTCATTCATTATTTCTTTTGCTAAATCAAGCTTATCGTCCTCATAAAGAGAATTTCCAATTTCACCGCCTAAAGCTTTTAAGAAGGTAAAACTCATTCCTCCACCTATAATCATATTGTCGACCTTAGGAATTAGATTTCTGATAATATCAATCTTAGAGCTAACCTTTGCACCACCAATTACTGCTGTAAAAGGAGATTCTTTGGTTTTAAGAGTTCTTTCTAGGTTAATAATTTCGTGCTCCATTAAGAGACCGAAATATTTTTCTTCTTTGAAGAATTCTGCAATAACAGCAGTAGAAGCATGACGGCGGTGAGCTGTTCCAAAGGCATCATTAACATAGACATCAGCCATTGAAGCAAGTTCTTTTGCCATAGCTTGGTCACCTTTGGTTTCTCCAGCAGAGAATCTTAAATTCTCCAACAACATAATTTCTCCTGCTTTTAAATTTGCAGCAGCAGTTTTAACATTATCAGTAAGAACTTCAGGAATAAAAACAATATCTTTAGAAAGCACTTCTCCTAAATACTTAGCCACAGGAGCCAATGAGAAATCGGCTTTTACTTCTCCCTTTGGGCGACCTAGATGCGACATAAGTATTACCGCAGCACCATCAGAAAGTAGTTTGTTTATAGTTGGTAAAGCCCCCTGAATTCTGGTGTCATCAGTTATTTCAAATTTATCGTTAAGAGGAACATTAAAGTCAACGCGAACTATAACTTTTTTCCCTTTGAAATCTTTGTCGTTAATGGAATGCATAGTTTATTATTTAGTAAGTTGTAGATTTTGTGCAAAAATAGGGATTTATTTGCAAGCTCACAATAGGGAGAACACAGATTTACATGGCTGAATCAGGAGACAGAAGAGAGATAACGAAGTATGGAATACTATAATGCTGTGAAATATTGTTAAAATATAACTAGATAGCAACCTTTTCATATCTTTGCCCTTTAATTCACTAATATTCACCTAAACAAAACACTTGAAAATGTTTAAAAATTTACTTTCATTACTGTTATTCACTTTTGTTGGCTTTACTCTTTATGCACAAGAGACTGTTCAATACAAAGCTGATGCAAAAGTCCCTATGGACGAAAAAGTACGTTACGGAGTACTCGATAACGGCTTAACTTACTACATTCTAAAGAATAAAACTCCTGAAAACAGGGCTGAGTTCTTTCTAATAAATAATGTGGGAGCAATGCAAGAAACTCCAGGTCAAAATGGATTTGCCCACTTAAATGAGCATATGTGTTTCAATGGAACCAAAAACTTTGAGAAAAAAGAAATTATCTATTACCTAGAGTCTATAGGTATGAAGTTTGGTCCTGAGATTAATGCTTATACTGTTTACGATCAAACAGTTTACACTCTTAACAAAGTGCCAGTTGATACCAAAGAGAATATTGATACTTCCCTTATGGTTTTATTCGATTGGGCAACTAACGTAAGTATGGAAACAGATGAGATTAATGCAGAAAGAGGAGTTGTAAGAGAAGAGCTTAGAACACGTAGAAGTGCTATGAGCAGAATGCGTGACGAAGCTAATAAAATATTATTTGCAGGTTCAAAATATGCTGTTCACAATATTATTGGTACAGTAGACGTAATTGACAATTCTCCTTGCGATACTTTACGTGCTTTTTATAATACTTGGTACCGTCCAGATTTACAGGCTATTATTATTGTTGGAGATATTAATGTTGATGAAATGGAAGTTAAGGTTAAGAATATGTTTGCTAAACTTCCTGTTCACAAAAATGCTCCTGAAAGAAAATATTTTCAAATCCCAGATCACGATAGTATAAAAGTTGCCATTGAGCAGGATAAAGAATCACCATACACTATTATTCAAGCGGTTTACAAAAAGCCTGTCCCTAAGGTAAAAAATCAAGCTTATTACCGTCAGCAGTATTTAAATAATCTTGCTTCTGGAATGATAAACGCACGCTTGGCTGAGAAATCTCAAGCAGTTGATCCTCCATTTATGCAAGCTTTTTCTTATTATGGAAATCTTATTAGAACAAAAGATGCTTATATGTCGTTTGCTGTTGCTTCTAATGATAAAATAAAAATTGCTTTAGATGAAATTCTTTCTGAGAACGAAAGAGTTAAGAATTTCGGATTCTTAGATTCAGAACTTGATAGAGCAAAGAAGGAACTATTAGCAGGAATTGAGAAAGGATATAACGAACGTAATAAAAAGAAAAGTGGCGATTTAGCTAATACAATTAAAAGTAATTATTTAGAGGCTGAGCCTATTCCTAGTGATGATTGGGATTATGCTTTTGCTAAGCAAGTTGTAAATGCTGCTACTCTTGAAGAAATTAATGCTTTTGTTAAGAATTGGATAACTGATAAGAATCTTGTTATTATGATTATGGCTACTGAGAAAGAAGGATTTACCTTACCAACAGAAGCTGAAATTTTAGCAATAGCAACAGGAGTTCATACAAAAACTATTGAAAAATATGTTGATGCAGCTTCAAACAAGCCTCTTATTTCTACCAAAATAACTCCAGGTACTATTGTAAAAGAATCTACTGATAAACAAGGAATTACTCGTTGGACATTGAGTAATGGTGTGAATGTAGTTTTCAAGCCTACTACTTTTAAGGATGATGAAATTCTTATGAGCGCAAACAGCCTTGGTGGTTGGAGTAAGTTAAAACAAAAAGATGATATATCAAGTAAAATAGCTGCTGATGTAGTTGACCAAAGTGGTCTTGGAGAGTTCGATAATATTGCATTACAAAAGAAACTTGCTGGTAAAAACGTATCTATTTATCCATTTATTGGTGAATTGACAGAAGGTTTTAAGGGTCGTTCAAATATTGCTGATTTCAATACAATGTTAAAGCTAAACTACCTTTACTTTACTGCTCCAAGAGCCGATAAAGATGCATTTACTAGTTATATGCAGAAAGAAAAAGCGAGTTTGGTTAATAAGAATGCTAATCCACAAGCTGTATTTATTGATACTATCAGAAACGTAATGTCTCAATATAGTCCACGAAAAAGAAATATGACTCCAGAAATGCTTGATGAAGCTAAATTGAGTAGAATTAAGTTTATCTTCTCTGAGCGTTTTGGCGATCCTTCTGGATTTACTTATTATTTTGTTGGAAATATTGACCCTAAATTACAAAGAGATACTATCTTGAAATATCTTGGTGGACTTCCAACTGTAAATCGTACTGAAACATGGACTGATCTTGGAATAAGAAATCCAAGTACAAGAGTTGAAAAACATTTTACTCGTGAAATGGAGACAGACAAGGCTACAGTTTATGTTTCGTTTAGTAGCACAGCTAAGAAATACACCATTGAAGATAGATTAATGCTTGAGATGGTTAAAGAATATTTAACACACCGTTATTTTGAAACTCTTCGCGAAGATCAAGGTGGTACTTATGGTGCAAGTTTATGGACTGGTTATAAGCAATATCCTACTGTTAATTATAACATTGGTATCTTCTTCGATGCTAATCCTGAGAAACTTGATACTATGATGAAGATAGTGTATAATGAGGTTGAACTACTTAAGAATAAGCTCCCTGAAGAAAAAGCTATCAATAATACTATTGAGAATAAAATCAAGGAGCATAAGGAGAAAATAAAAGAGAATAAATGGTGGCTTAATACAATTAAGAGTGATGATTTTAATAATGAAGATTTTAAGAATTTTGATTATATAAAATTCTGGAGCTCAATTACTCCTAAGAAAGTTCAGAAAGCAGCTAATAAATTCTTGTCTAAGGATGTGAGTGTTGAGATAATACAAACTAAGAAAAAGTAAAACCTTAGCTTTTTTTGAAGATAATATAAAAACCTGATTGCGTAAGTGATTGGGTTTTTTATGGCTTAATTTGACCCTCATTATTTAGTAACTATACGAATACTTTCCCAAATAACTTTAGCGGTATTATCCCATGAGAAATCTTTAGCTCTACGTTTGCCTTTTTCTATTAATGAAGTTCGTAGAGACTCATCTTCTTCAAGCTGATGCATTGCCGCAGCAATTTCATTATAATTAAATGGATCAACTATAAAAGCCGCATCAGCCGCAACCTCTGGCATGGACGTGACATTTGATGTTATTACTGCTGTTTCTGCCTTAAAAGCTTCTATTATTGGAATTCCAAAACCTTCAAAATACGAAACATAGACCATAGCAATTGAAGAGGCAACTACTTGATTCAGCCTTTCTGGGCTTAAATGCCCAAGGAAAACTACTTCAGCCTTTAATTTCATTTGCTCGTATGTCTCTTGTATAGTTTTAGTCCATCGCATCTTATTGCCTACAATTACTAACTTAGTTTTTGATTTAGTATTCTGCTTATAAATATCGAAAGCAGTAAACAGACCTACAAGGTTCTTTCGTGGGTTTAATGCCCCAACAAAAACAAAATATTTATTACCATTACTAATTTCTGTGCGGACAACTTCTTTTTCTTTCGATGAGATTGGGCTATAAACCTCATTTATTCCATTATATGCTACATCAATTTTGCTATTACTAATTCCGTAAAGTTTATTGATATCTGACTTTGAGTATTCTGAAACAGTGATAATTCGTTTTGCTTTCTTCGCAAATAAAGGAAACATCTTTTTATAATATAATAAATCGATAAAAGACATATCCTTGGGGTAATATTCAAAATTCAAATCATGGATTACAGAGATTGATGGCACATTAGTTTTTAGTGAAAGATAACCATCTGGCGAAAGAAAAACATCAGCTTTGTATTTTCTGAGAATTCTAGGAATAGAAAGTTCAAACCATAAAAAATACAAAAAAGGATGTCGTGCTTGAGGGCCAACCACCACGGGAGTTACATT
>QMPB01000128.1 GCA_003648395.1 Bacteroidota bacterium | reverse complement strand
TATTGATGCAAGATATAAAGGTGGAATTATACCAGAAATAGATTTAAACCAAGCTCAAATAAATCAAGCTATAGCGGCAGGCTCTGTACCTTTTTATCAAAGACAATTGGCTTTAGCTAAGAACTCGTTAGCTGTTTTATTGGGAGAACGCCCACAACAAATAGTTCCTATTAAAAAGAAACTAGACAGTGTTGAATTACTTGTAGATATTCCTGCAGGCATCCCTTCTACCCTACTACTTCGAAGACCTGATATATTGGCGAGTAGAGAAGCTTATCATGCACAATTTAAACAAATAAATGTTGCAGTTGCTCAAAGATTTCCTTCAATAAGTATTACAGGAATGTTTGGTGGTGCTAGCAATACTTTAGGTGCATTTACTGCATCAGGAGCTGCTTGGAGTGCTGGGGCTAGTTTACTTGGACCTTTATTTGAATTTGGCAAAAATAAAAGAAGAGTTGACATGCAAAGAGCTAAAGCTAAGGAAGCTCTGTACAATTACGAAAATACTATAAACCAATCATTCAGAGAGGTTGAAGATGCTCTAATTTCCATTCAAACACTTAAATTGGAGATGACCGCTAAAGAATCTCAAGCAACTGCAGCAATGAATGCAGAAAGACTTTCAAAAATGCGTTATGACAAAGGTGCTGCTAGTTATCTTGAAGTGTTGGATAATCAGCGTTCTTCTTTTGAAGCTCAGCTAGGCTTATCTAAGATTAAGAGAGAAATACTAAGTTCTTACCTTAATCTTTATAAAGCACTTGGTGGTGGTTGGTTGTCAGCTGAAGAAGAAGAGCAAGCTAAAGAACAGGCGAAGAAAGATGCTGAGGAAGAAAAGAAATAAGATTAACGATTGAAGATTGAAGATTAACGATTGAGGATTAACGATTGAGGATTGAATAATTAATACACTTGTGAATATAATTTAAATGAACGAATGAACGAATAAACAAATCCACAAATAAACAAATAAACAAATCCACAAATAAACATATATTAATATGAAGAGTTGGCTATTATTATTTTTACTTATTAGTTCAAGCATTTCATATGGTCAGAATTTTAAATATGAGTCTAAAGATACTTTGAATGGAAAACCATTGAATTCTATTACTTTTAGCGGTTACGTAAATTCAATATATAATTATGATTTTATTGGTTACGATAGTCAATATCCTGCACTAAATATTGTAAGTATTCCTGTGGGAAATGTACTAAAAGAACCATCTACTAATTTTGTAGTTTTTCAAACAAGATTACGCTTTAAATCTGAGCATCAGACTAAAATTGGTGCTGTAAAAGTGTATGTAGAAGGTGATTTCATTAATAGTGCCAATGCATTTAGAATAAGACATGCATTAATTAGCATTAACAAATGGGACTTTGGTCAGACTTGGTCAAATTTTGCGGATGAAGATGCTTGGCCTAATATGACTGATTATGATGGTCCTCCTACTGGTATCTGGCCTCGCCCAACAATGATTAGATATAATGCTTTTAAAGGAGATAATAGTTCTCTAAGTTTTTCTATGGAAGGTCCTTCTTTAGACTATATGAATCATCATGCTATAGATACTATTGTCACTACTGCATATCAAGATATTCCAGATTTTACAGCAAGATATAGATATGAAAATAAAGGTTTTCATTTTCAACTTGGAGGAGTACTTCGTTCAATAAAGTATAAGAATACAACAGACAGCTCTTTTAGTTATAAAATAGGTTATGGTGTATCTGCTTCAACTGGAATACCAGTATTTGCTAATGATAGAATTCACGCTCAATTTACAGTTGGAAGGGGAATTTCCAGATATTTAGTAGGTTTTGAAGGTTATAATTGGGATGCAGTACCTGATGGAAATGGAAATATTGTTTTGGTACCTGCAATTGGTGGTTTTCTTGGTTATGACCATTACTGGGATAAAGAACGCAAGTTTAGCTCAACTGCAGTATTTGGATACATTAATATTAAGAATGATGTTCTTAGTACACCAGGTGATTTTATGACTGGTTATTGGGGATTAGTAAATTTCTATTATCATCCAATTGAGAGTCTAGATTTCGCCTTGGAGTATGTTGCTGCTCAACGTGAAGATACTTTTAAAGAAACAGGTGTAGGAGCTAGATTGCAGTTTTTAGTACAGTATAGTTTTTAAAGTGTAGGAGTTAATAAATAGAGTTATCCTCTTATAAAGACCCATTTATCCGAAGTGCTCATGTTATCATTATACTGATACCCTGCTGTATTAAATAATTTAAGTTCATCAGGTTTTTCAATTCTATTTGTAAGAATAAACTTAGACATCATTCCCCTAGCTTGTTTTGCATATATTGAAATGACTTTATACTTATCATTCTTAAAATCTTTAAACTCTGGAGTAATTATTCTAGCATTAATTTTCTTTGTATTTATTGCTTTAAAGTATTCGTTAGAGGCAAGGTTAATAAGAATATCGTCTCCATTTTCATCAATATCATTTTGCAGAGTAGTTGTTAGTTTATCTCCCCAAAAGGAATACAGATTCTTATATAATTTAACTGGCAAATGTGTTCCCATTTCTAATCTGTAGGGCATAATTCCATCTAATGGCCTCAACAGGCCATAGAATCCAGACAATATTCGCAACTTTTGCTGAGCATATTCCAAATCTGATTTACTAAAAGTATTAATATTCATAGATTGAAAAACAGCTCCATTAAAAACCAGCAATGCCGACTTTGTTTCATTGCTATCAAATGGAAAATTCATTGACTGAAAACGCTCAAAATTCAACTGTGATATTTTACTACTAACTTTCATGAGCTTGCTAATATCACTGCTAGTATATTTCTTTAGCTCGTGTAATAATTCTTCAGACTCATTTGGGAATCGTATTTCTGATGAAAAAGGCACTTCTTGATTATTATCAAAATTTATATTTTTTGCTGGAGATATTATTACTATCATTATTTGTTATCCTTAAAAGTTAATTATTAGCAAAAATATATCAATTTTGCTCATTATTCTTCTTAAAAAAAGCAAATATATAAAAACAGGTAGTTTTCGTGCAATGATATTGAAGATTATTATTACCTTTGATGAAATTAAAAAAACAATCTAGTTACTATGTTTACATTATCAGAGGAACACAAGGAAAAATTTCAGAATCAAGTCAATAAGATCAGCAGCAATGATGAATCTAAAGTAAAAAAGAACATTATTAATGAGATTAAAATACTTGAAGAAAAGGTTGCAAAGAAACCATCAAAAAAAATTCAAACATTAATTGATAATAGCAAATTACTTTTTGAAATTTTAAATGCAGAAGATTTCCCAATTACTGATTCTTCAAAAAAGTGGATTATTTTTGGTCTGGGATATTTAGTATCTGATGTAGATTTAATACCTGATGCTATTCCTTTGATAGGCTATAATGATGATGCTATGATAGTATCGTGGGTACTTAGCTTGGTAGAAGACGATATTGAGCGTTATTCCTTTTACAAAAAAGCAAAGAAGATATCAGAAACAGGAACTGCACTCAAACAATTAGTACAAGGACATGGTGATCAACATTTTATACTTGTAAATGGTTTTACAGAAATTACTACTAAAGAAAAAGATGAAATTAATTGGGCTAAAGCTATTAGAAATCTTAAACTAAGTACAGATTCTCCAGGTATATCAATTTTAGATTGGGATATTAGCTATTTGAAAGAGTTTAGCAAAACAATACCAATGATTGACCATAAGCTTAGCTTAAAGCCAATATACGATTCTGAAGTTTTTGGAATAGAATGGAAACAGTTGAAGCTTGACATGAAAAACCTTGGCAATGCAATTTATAGAGAATTAAATGATATAGCACAAGGTTCTCCAGATAGAGAAGTAATTATTATTTGCACGGATGCAGGGTCAATAAGTATAATCTCTGCTTTTGAAAATGCAAAGGGGAAACTTGCCGATAAACTAATAATATTGGGAGGAACAAGTACTAATGACGATTTGTATAATTCTGTGGCAAATAAAGTTTTAGAATCATATAATCTATTCTCCGAAAATGACCATTTAATTGAATTTATTTATAATAATTACGAAGAATGCAGAACTCCTATTGGTCTTGGTGGGATTCATAGCGAACAATCTATCAACTTCATTAATAAAGATGTAAGTACAATAATTAATAGACACCATGATTATAAGTATAAAATGGCTGAAGTGATTAATACAGTAACGAAGTAATTAAGAATTAATAATTAGTAATTAGAAATTAAGAATTAAGAATTAGGAATTAAGAATTAGTAATTAGTAATTAGTGGTTCGTCAGACTGAGTAATTTATTAGGTGTAACGAAATAGAGAATACTGAAGACTATTGTCTTAAATCACTTTACCAATCGTAATATAGACCTGCTCTAATTGTAACTGCATTTGCAGGAGAAGTTAAATAATCGGTATGCATTCTGTTAACATATAAATAATAGGACGCACCAAACCCAATAGTATAGTGCCTATTCAAATAGAACCTCAAATTAGCAGAAAAAGGGAATGCAAATAAAAATGGAGCAAAATTCTTTGTTCCCCAAAACTTAACAGATTCTTCTGTTTTCCCATCTTGATAAGTTAGTATTTCTGTTGGTTTCAATCTAAAATCAGGCATTATTCCAACACCAAAGTTAAGCTTCATCCAGTTCAAATATACCGCGTTAACTCTTAATTCGATAGGTATATTTAGATAACTAAGTTTATACTCTGATTTAGCAATAGCATTTGGATCTTCAGGGAAATCCCAAAGTAGAGTCATATTTCTCGAAGAGTAATTCAAACTTGCATGAACCTCAAAAATCCAAGTAGCATAATAAGCACCTGAAACACCTATTGTATAATTAAACTTTTTATCATTTGTAATTCCCTTTGCTTCATCAAAGGAGTATGAATACATATCTGACCCAAAAGATAAACCCAGACTATAATAATTGAATTTACTATAATGATACTGTCCTTTCATAGACATAAAAGAAAACACAAACAGTATTACAATAAATATTCTATTCATAATCACGGATATAACTCAATATATTAAATCAATATTAGTTTTTTAGAGAATATACAAATATATAAACTTTATAAATAACAACTACAAAAAAAGCCATCCGTAAAAACGAATGGCTTTATTACCAAAAAAATCTATATTATTAACAATAATTATAAGATACCTTGATCTAACATTGCGTTAGCAACTTTAAGGAATCCTGCGATATTAGCACCTTTCATATAGTTTACATAACCATCATTATCAGTACCATATTTTACACATTGTGCATGAATCTCTCTCATTATATGATGAAGTTTATCATCAACCTCTTTTGCAGTCCAGTTATATTTCATAGAATTTTGGCTCATTTCTAAACCAGAAGTAGCAACACCACCAGCATTAGATGCTTTACCAGGAGAGAATAATATTTTATGCTCTAAGAAAACTTCTATAGCTTCAGGAGTACAAGGCATATTAGCACCTTCTCCAACACACATACAACCATTAGTCATAAGTGCTTTAGCATCATCTTCGTTTAATTCGTTTTGAGTAGCACAAGGTAAAGCTACATCAACTTTAACTTCCCAAGGTCTTTTACCTGCAACAAATTTAGAACCTTCAAATTCGTCAGCATAAGGCTTAACAACATCATTATTAGAAGCACGAAGCTCTAACATATAGTCAATTTTCTCACCAGAGATACCATTCTCATCGTAAATATATCCATCAGGGCCAGAGATAGTAACAACTTTAGCACCTAATTCAGTAGCTTTAAGAGCAGCACCCCAAGCAACGTTACCGAAACCAGAAATAGCTACACGCTTACCTTCAAATGTCTCGCCTTTGGTAGCTAACATTTCTTTTGCAAAGTAAACATTACCAAAACCAGTAGCCTCAGGACGAACTAAAGAACCACCCCAGTTTAAACCTTTACCAGTTAATACACCTGTATGCTCTTTACGTAATTTCTTATACATTCCGAATAAGAAACCAATCTCACGACCACCAACTCCAATATCACCAGCAGGTACATCAGTATCAGGTCCTATCATAGCGCTAAGCTCCATCATGAAACTTTGACAGAAACGCATAACTTCAGCATCAGACTTACCTTTAGGGTCAAAGTCTGATCCACCTTTACCACCACCCATTGGAAGAGTAGTTAAACTATTTTTAAATATTTGCTCGAAACCTAAAAACTTAAGAATACTAAGATTTACACTTGGGTGAAAACGTAATCCACCTTTGTATGGGCCTATAGCATTATTAAATTGAATACGGTAACCTAAGTTTACATTAACTTTTCCATTATCGCCTACCCATGGCACTTTGAATGTTAAAATACGATCTGGCTCAACAACTCTGTCGATGATACCGTTAGCCTCGAACTGAGGATTATCGTTTACTAAATCTTCGATTGACTCTAATACCTCACGCACTGCTTGAAGATACTCTACCTCACCTGGATGTTTTTTCTCCAAGTTATTCATTAATTGTTCTACGTTCATTGCTTTATGTTTTAAAAATATTATTTACTAAATTTGTACTACAAAAGTAAATTGCTAAAGCGTTGCTTCAATGTAATATTTTGGGTAAAATCCTCAATATCAGTATGAGAATTATCAATAAATTATAAAAAAGGCAGGGAGTATAATCATAAACAACTGATTATACTTAATTTACAAGTAATATTTTAGAAATATTAAAAAAACGTATTAATTATCAAAAGCAGCTAGAACGGATGTTACAAATTTATTATAGTCAAACTCACCGCGCTTAGAAACGCCAAATCTAACAATTACAAGCTTCTTAGAAGGGACAATATAAACTCTTTGCCCTTGGTAACCATCTGCAAAGTAAATATCTTTAGGAGCATCAGGCAATTCATGTCCAGATTTGTTCAACCAAAACTGAGCACCATATTTACCTTCTGAATTAGGAGCTTCTTCTCTAGTGAAACTTACCCAGTCAGGAGTAACAATAGTATCTCCTTTCCAAATTCCATTATTCAAATATAATAAACCGTATCTAGCCCAATCGCGAGTGGGAGCATAAGTATATGATGAGCCAATAAAAGTACCCACGGCATCTGGTTCAATAATAGTATTATACATTCCAATTTTATGAAAAATTTCTTTTTGAGGAAATGCCCAATAGTCTTCTATTGTATTAAACTTTCTTTTTATTATTTCTGACAAAATATTAGAAGTTCCTGAAGAATAACACCAAACAGAATCTGGAGGAAAAGCAATAGGCATACTCATAGCATATTTGGCAATATCGGTACTACTATAAAGCATAATTGTAGCTTCAGAAATATCACCATAATCCTCCACCCAATGCAAACCTGAATTCATATTTAGCAAATTACGAATGCTTATATTCTTTCTATCATCATTTGCCCATTCTTTCAAAACACTTTTATCATCAATATTTATTCTACCCTCTTTTTCAAGTATACCAAGCATAGTACTAGTAATACTTTTACTCATCGACCAACCAAGAATTGGGGTATTCTCATCAAAACCATCAGCATAAGCTTCCCATTTCACCAAAGTATCATAAGCAACTAGAATCGATCTAGTATTGCCTTCTTTAAGTGCTGCTTGTATGGCAGAATTCAATTTCTCTTCATTTACAAACGATAAAGTTGTATCATAATCCACATCACCCATTGGCCATAATTCATCTTTATAAGGACTTTTTATTTCTGCTATTTTACAATTCTGCTTCCTTACTTCATCTATTGATTTTTCACCAATTAAAGTACAACCAAGACCTTCACGATAAACTACTGTTTGCTTTCCAAAGCCAAAAAAATCACTAGTTACAACTTTATTATCCTTGTCTACCACGGTATTAGCTAGATTTACTGGGAAGAAGTTTATATCAACAGCCTCTATACTTTCTTGTGTTCTACCAGCAACAAAAATCCCAGAAGCCACATTCTTAGCCGCAAAGCCTGTGAATATTGTTGAGCGATCAATTAGGTATTTAGCTAAAATGCCAATGGCAATAAGAATAATAATTAGTAATGATAGTAGTATCTTCTTCATAATAGAATATTGTTTGAATTAGGAAACAAATATATGGTATTTTATTGAGGTTTTAATACCTTTGCAGCTAAATCAAGCATAAATGAAGAAAGACGATATAATTAGTATTGCCAAAAAACTTATTGACGAGGAGTCAAAAGCGATAGCGGCTCTGGGCAATGGAATAAATGATGATTTTGCTAATGCTGTTGAACTAATACTTAACACAAAAGGTAGGCTAGTAATTACAGGAATTGGAAAGAGTGCAAATATTGCTACTAAAGTTGTTGCAACATTAAATTCAACAGGTACTCCAGCTATATTTATGCATGCTGCTGATGCTATTCATGGCGATTTGGGAATAATACAATCTGATGACATAGTAATGTGTATCTCTAAATCTGGAAATACTCCAGAAATAAAAGTTCTCATACCATTAGTAAAAGCTCGTGGAAATAGAATAATTGCTAATGTTGGCAATGAAGGTTCTTTCTTGGCAAAAAATGCTGATTTTGTACTTAATAGCACTGTTGAAAAAGAAGCTTGCCCCAATAATCTTGCTCCCACTTCTAGCACCACTGCTCAATTAGTGATGGGTGATGCTTTAGCGGTCGCGCTACTACAAATGCGAGGCTTTACAGATAGAGATTTTGCGAGATATCACCCTGGAGGAGCTTTGGGAAAACAGCTCTATTTACAAGTTCAAAATTTATGTATTCAAAATGAGAAACCTGAAGTTGGTTCAAGCTCAAGTATTAGAGAAGTAATTATTGAAATTTCATCGAAACGCCTTGGTGCTACAGCTGTAATTGATAATAATAAACTCATTGGAGTAATTACTGATGGAGATATTAGGAGAATGATGCAGAAATATAATGATATTGACGGATTAACTGCCATTGATATTATGTCTGCAAGTCCAAAAACCATTGAAGCAAGTACTCTCGCTGTAGAAGCCCTTAAAACAATGAAAGAAATGAATATTACTCAACTATTAGTTACTCAAAATGGTGAGTACTTTGGTGTTATTCATTTGCATGATATTTTGAAAGAAGGGATTCTTTAAAATTGAAAATTAAGAATTAAAAATTAAGAGTTTGACCTAATATCAACTTGGGTAGCTCCTACTCCGTATTGGCTCATATTCGCTGGTTTATAATCAACGAAGTCCATTTGATCAAGTGTAGCTTTAATTTCTTCCTTGAGTTTGCCACTGCCTACTCCATGAATAAATACTACTCTTCTATATTTATGATCTATAGCACTTTGCAGACATTTCTCAAAATATCCTAATTGAATATCTAGCATTTCAGTATTTGTCATGCGAGAATAATCATCAACCAACTCCCAAATGTGCATGTCAACTTCTGCTGTATCCTTTGATG
>QMPB01000127.1 GCA_003648395.1 Bacteroidota bacterium | reverse complement strand
TATCAGAGTTTCTGTTTCTACAGAGGTAGAAGGAGGAAAAAACTATATTCTAATTGCTGATTTTGAATATAATGACACCTTAGTATCAAAGAGTAGTTATATAAAAATACCTAGTTCTAGAAATTGGACTATGCGATTACCTAGCGCCAATTATTTCGTAAATAATTATAACCCTATTTCCAATATTAAGATAAACTTAAGTAATAAAGGAAATACTACAGAATTAATTAAATTAAAATTCCAAATTGGCAAAATGATATCTGTGGAAAGTTTTTTTGAAGGGCAGGATGTACTATATGTTGAGTTGTCGCCATTAGAAGATACCGTTATTATATTACCCATACGATATTTAGAGGGGCCTGAAAATAGTGATGAAGTTAATTATAGAAATCTTTGGAAAGAGTCCTCTCTATCCATTACTGCATCTAATAAAGCTTATAAGCGCTCAGACTATATAAGTTTTACAACAATCGAGAGTCACCATACAAATATTAAAGCCCAACAAGCAACTCCGCTAAATGTCGAATTACAAGTAAATAACTTACTCTCGGGGTCTCCAGCAAGATATAATGCTCTATTATATGGAAATATACTTTTCAAGAAAATGCGTGCTATTAATTATCAATTTATTGCTAGAAACCTATTATTCGTTCCATTAAATAAACAAGATCTTTCTATTGAAAACAATGCATACTATAGAGTACAATATACAGATAAAACTAAGAGTTTAGAAGTGGGTAGCCAAATAAGTGGTGGTATTTTACAAGGGGTTACTGGTAGAGGAATTAAAGGTCGTTGGCGACCAAATAATAAAAACACTCTTGAAGTAATTGCTGCTCAAGGGCGTTATAATCAGTATTATGCAGTAGCAGGACAATATACTCGCAGATTATTTAGAAGTTTTTCGGCAATAATTGGAGGTGGATATGAAGACAGATACACATCTAATTCTACTTCAGCAAAATTAGGTACTAATTTTTCACTTTTCAAACATCATAGCTTTAAAGCAGAAGGTATTATTAGTGAAACCAAGAACTCTCAAAATTCGCCTAGCACTTTACCAAAAGACACTTCTCTAATTGGCTACTCATATTACTTATCGTATAGGCTACATTATAAGAAATTTAGATTTAATATTTCAAACACAAATACTCTGAATAATTATAATCGCAATGCAGGGCATAATAGGTGGTATTCGTATGCAAGTTGGCGTATTAATTCGAAACTAAATATTACATCCCACTTTGATAAAAGCAAAATAGTAAATAAGTATTATGGGTCAATACTGGATACAGATAGAAGCTTCAACAATAATGATGTTGGTAGAATAACTCTTTCGTATTATACTAGTAATGGAATCACATATATGTTGGGACCTCTTTATAATGGAATTACACAACATACATACTCTAATACAACAGGAATAACTGGTGATTACAAAAATTTAAATCTATCATTATATTTTGCCACAAGGTTTAGCCTAAAAAAGGCACGATCAATAACACCAAGCATTACATGGGGAATGGCAAATGCCTCCTATGAAACTACGGATCCTAATTTGCAGCCTACAGTTAGTAAGAATAATATTAAAAACCTAAGAATTGGGATTAGTTATTTTAGCAAAACTTTCCGTTTCTATAGTTCATATAATAAAGGCGTAGGAGCAGTATCGCAACAGCAGCTAATGTTTAATGGTAATTGGGAAAACACAGAGTCCATAATGATTAGACCGCAGTATGAAAAATACTTTTATAAAAATACCATTAAAGTATCGTCATATTTAAGTTATATCTATAGTATGCCTTCAGGCAGAGAGAGCGCAAATATAAACCTCTCCTTGGACTTCTTTTTAAACCATGGGTGGAATTTTTATATTTCTAACAACCTTTATAATACTTCACATAATGATAAGGAGTTTGGCAGAATTACAAATAGAGTCTTTAATATTTTCTTAGGTATAAGAAAATCTTTTGACTTACCACAGCCACGGATGAAATATTACGATTATGATTTTCTTTTTTACCATGATATAAATGGAAACAATATTCATGAGGAAAATGAGAAAACAATTCCTAATATGCTAATGAAGATTCAGAGAGATAGAAACATCATACAGGAAACAAGTAATTTTACTGAAATGGAATTAGTTTCTGACCTAGATGGTGCCATTAGCTATCAAAATTTACCTGAAGGTGAATATCTTACTACTATAAAATCTCTTGATGAATCGCCAAAATTACATTTGCTTAATGGTAAAAATCAAAAATTTGTAGCCTCTGAAGATTCTATTGTATATATACCTTTGGTAGAAAGCTTTAGGATAGATGGTAGGCTAATTCTAGAACGTGATAAAAATTCTGGTGAAGGCAAAATCGACATTTCAAGTATAAAAGTTACCGCAACTTCCGAAACAGGAGATAATTATTTTTCATTTACCGACATCTATGGTGGCTTTAGCATAAGTATTCCAAAATCAGGAAATTATATGATACAAATAGCTAATGTATTGGGCGAAAACTTTACTCTTAAGCGAAGCAATTATATGGTTGATTTAACATATGTAAAACAGGTAACTATTGATTTTACTTTTGTGGAAAAAGAAAGAGGAATAAACTTCGAAAATCAAGAATATGAGTTTAAAACCATCACCAATCCTGATAAGTAATAATTTATATTTAGCAATTAAGAATCCAGTTTTCGATCATTTTCAACCCACTATCCGTAAGAATTGATTCGGGATGAAACTGCACACTTCTCACATTATATTTTTTATGTCGTAGGGCTTGAATTTGATTATTAACATCAGTTGCTATTACCTCTAATGCACTATTGGCTACACTCTCAGGATTAACTACCCACGAATGATAACGTGCTGTTAAAAAATCAGTTGGAACATCCTTAAAAATAATATCTTTTATTTTAGTTTGAAAGGTTTGTATAGAAACACCATGTAGTGGCTCATCAAGATTATCAAGCTTACAATCAAAAAACTCTGCTATTGCTTGTTGTCCCAAACATACTCCAAGTATCTTTTTGGTTTTATAATACTTTTCGATAACTTTTGGGGTAATTCCAGAATTGGCAGGAAGCCCTGGCCCTGGAGAAATAATTATTGCATCATAATTATCAACTTCAGCAATTGATATCTCATCATTTCTTTTTACAACCACATTATCACAAAACTTACTAGCGTATTGTTCAAGGTTATAAGTAAACGAATCGTAATTATCTATGATTAATAATTGCATTCTATATTGGTGCTAATTAGTGTAATTTATTAATATATTTATTCTTCTAGTTACACTCCCAAACAGTTCTCTCATCACCACTAATAACTGGGAGAGAGTTTTCTTTTGAATCGAGATCGCTACCACAAAATTCGATAGCTGGCTGGCGATCGAGTTCGGCTCCTGTACTTATTTGATATGTTACTACCTCGCATGATTTGCAATCGCTCATTGGCTCGCAAGAAGTTAATGCTACTCCCACAAATCCTATACTCAAGCCTAGCACTATAAATCTTAATTTCTTCATATCTATTTCTTTTTTTAGCTAATAATGCAAAGAACAAATCTAAACATTTTTTTACACATTACTGATTTAATTTATTTAAACAATTATTATTCCAAAAGCTATAATATCAAATTAATATTCTCTCGTTACAAGAATTCTGAATACAGCCTCTTTCTAAAACACAAGTTTTAATAATAATGCGTGTCAATATACCTAATGATAAATAAAAACATTAAATATATATACCCTGCTTTTTTACTTAAATTTGTAGAATGCTAAAAACTAATTTACAGCAAATATTAAGAAGTTTATTGAGTAGCTATTCTCAGATTTTTTTCTCGGACAGCAAACTACTCGGTGCTGTATTATTATTAGTTTCATTTTTCAGTTTAAATGCTGGTATTAGTGGAATAATAGCAATATCGGCAAGCCATATTTCAGCTTTATTATTAGGTCTTAACAAATCAAAAATCATTAATGGATTATATGGTTTTAATAGTTTATTAGTAGGCTTGGGTTTAGGAATTTATTATCAATTTAGCTTCGAATTTGCTTTATTAGTTATTTTTTCGTCGGTACTAACACTTTTTATTACAGTAGTAATAGAGGCCATTCTAGCAAAATATACATTACCTTTTTTAAGTATTCCATTTCTTTTGGGAATATGGATTGTTAGCCTTGCCGCTCGCCACTATACTTCTTTAGAAATTAGTGAGCTTGGCGTATACTCATATAATGACTTGGTATTATTGGGAGGCACCGAATTGCTAAACACACATCTTAGCATCAAAGGAATAGCTTTGCCCCTATCTTTACAGATGTATTTTGTTTCTTTGGGAGCCATATTTTTCCAGTATAATATTTACGCAGGAATAATAATTGCAATTGCAATATTGATAAACTCCCGTATATCATTTGTACTAAGCCTATTAGGATTCTATGCTGCATATGGATATTATCAAATTATAGGAGCAAATTTGGGGGATTTAAACTACGGCTATATAGGATTTAATTTCATATTAACAGCCATTGCCATTGGGGGATTTTTTATTATTCCATCGTGGTATTCGTTCCTAATTACTGTTTTACTAATACCAATACTATCTATTTTAGTAAGTGGCACCAGTGAGATTTTAGAGATTTATCAACTATCTACATACTCTCTTCCTTTTAATATAGTAGTACTAAGCTTTTTGCTAGTACTAAAATACCGAGTAAGGAATCTCCGAAAACCAGAGATAGTAAGTATTCAGCAATTCTCTCCAGAGAAAAACCTTTATTCAAATATAAACTTTTATAAGCGATTTGGAAATAGTTCGCCAATATCAATAGGGTTGCCATTTTTTGGGCAATGGACTATTAACCAAGGCCATAATGGAGATATTACTCATAAAGGAGAATGGCAATATGCGTGGGATTTTATAATAAATGATTCTGGGAAAGCATATAAAAACGAAGGTAACGAAATAGAAGACTATTACTGTTATAATAAGCCGATTATAGCTCCGGCTGCTGGTGAGGTAATTGAGATTGTAGATGGACTTGATGATAATGTAATTGGAGAGATGGACATTGATAATAATTGGGGAAATAGTATCATCATCAAACATGGCGAGCAAATTTATAGCCAGATAAGTCATATAAAAGCAGGAACTTTTAAAGTGTATAAAGGACAATGGCTCCGCAAAGGAGAGCTAATTGCCAATGTTGGAAATTCGGGACGATCACCATATCCTCATATTCATTTCCAAATTCAGAAAACAGCATTTATTGGGTCTAAGACCATAAAATTTGCTCTTGGTCCATTTATAAAAAAGCAGGCTGATGATTTTAGTTTTTATAGTTCTTCCATTCCTAAGCTTAATGATACAGTGGAAAGTATCGCAAATAATAATGCTTTAACTCAGGCTTTTAAATTCACGCCGGGACAAAAGATTCAGTGGGAGCTAAAAGGTAAGCATAGTAAGTTCTCAAAGGAAGAATTAAAATGGAATGTAGAGGTGGATTTTAATAATCAAACCTACATTCATAGTTCTGCAACAAATAGTTTTGCATTTTTTACTATTACCAATAATGAACTTATTTTCTCTTCGTATAAAGGCTCAAAATCAGACCCTTTATATTGGTTTTACCTATCGAGTTTTAGGTTATTATTTGGCTATTATAAAGGGGTAGAAATACAAGATATTTTACCAATTTCTGATATTAGTTTTATAAGAATACTGCAAGATTTTATTGCTCCTTTCCATATATTTATTAAGCCTATTTACAATATGAAGTATATTAGTCAGAAGCAATTTCTTGACGATTCGGAAATTGAATTACAATCTGAATTTGGCAAAACAATTTTAGGAAATCATAAGCAATATATTAAAGCAACTCATCATATTAAATCTGACCATTCTACAGAATGGAAGATTGAAATTGATGGTGAGAATTATACTTTTACTAGAAATATAGGATGATAAACAAAATAATATTAAGTATTTTCTTTACTCTCACATTTGCTGTCAACATAATGGGGCAAAGCAGTTTTAAAGAGATAAATACACAAAGTTTGAAGCATTATAATACTGCCACATGGGATTCTGTAATATATTATGGCAAAGTGGCTGCAAAAAATGATATTGACTATTATTATTTAAATTACCGATTGGCAGTGGCATATTTTTATACTGCAGACTATTATACTTCTACTTATTATTTTGATAAATGCATTAATCAAAATGAATTGGCATTATCAGATTTATTTTTTATAGACTTATACTATAGGGCATTATTATATACTAAGCAATACTGCCTTACCGACAGACTTTTTACAAATACCAAAAGTGCGGACAGCTTAATAAACGTGAAGCATCGCGGAAGTTTTTATCTTAGCTATATCAATGGTAATATAATAAACCTAATAGACGAGAGTGATTTAAGAAAAGATGAAGAAAAAGTGTATTCTCAAACAGACTACCAGCAAACAATTAACACCATAGGTATAGGCGGATATTTTATTGCATCGCGGAATATAGAAATAGATTTTAGATACTCATACTCAGATATTGATATGATAAGTGCTGCTGAAAATAGTATGTATTTTGATATTAAGAATTATAAACTTAAACAGCATATAGTAAATCTAAAACCAAGAATTCACATCAATGCAAAATCTAGTATCGATTTCGCTTTTGGATTTCACCGAGTAGAAGGCAGCCCTTATGGATTGCACGATTCCACATTAGTTATTGAAGAGTTTAACTATAAAACCACAAACCTAATGGCAGGTTTTAGCTATAACTATCTATATAAAAACATGAGATTTGGGGCAAATTTTGTTTATTCAAATTTCTTAGAAAGAAAGAATCTTCAATTTGGAGCAAGCTTACAATGGTTTCCTAAGGGTAACTTAAATTTATATAGTATTACAGAAATATCGGCTTTCAAATCGGATAATGATATGCTAAAACCAGTCATTTACCAAAAAGTAGGTGGAAAAATATATAATAAACTATGGCTTGAAGGATCGGTAATAATTGGCAATGTACAAAACTTTACTATGCTTAGTTCAAATTACACTTTTGAAACTTCATATAAAACCAAGGCTTTGTTTGGTGGTAGACTTATCTACGTTCTTAATCCAAGCATAAACTTTTATGTTGGCCCTCAATATATTCTTAGCACTATGGAGCAATATCAAGATATTCCCGAGGAAGAAGAATCTAATGGAGGTCAGAATAGAGGAAGAGATAGAGTAAATAATTCCAATAATAACTTAATAGATTATTCACATTTTAATATTGCAGGAGGAATACAATGGAAATTTTAAAATATCTAATAATATCAGCAATTCTTTTTGCTAATACATCTGTATTTTCGCAAAATAATACAAATGCATTTGCAAAAAGCTATACGCTAGAAAGCAATGAAAAATATAGTGAGGCAGCAGCCGAATTAATAAAAATTTACGACAAAGAGTCATACGCCATAAACCTACGTTTAGGATGGCTCAATTATTTGGCGGGGCAACTACCTCAGAGCATTGAGTATTACAGTATTTGTCAGACGCTAAAGCCTCTAAGTATTGAAGCTCTTTTTGGGAAAACATACCCTGAGTCGGCATTAGGAAATTGGCAAGAAGTAATAACTATTTATAATAAAATATTAGTAATGGCGCCAAATAATTATACGGCAAATCTAAAGCTTGCTCAGATTTATCTTAATTCGGCTAAATACTCGAAAGCAGAGCCTATTTATAAGCTCATTTTAAATCAATATCCTTTTACTTACGAGGTGGTAATTGGTGCTGCTTGGAATAATTATTATCTTGGCAAATTGCGCGAAGCAAAAGTTCTATTTAATAAGGCATTGCTATTATATCCCAATAACGAATCGGCCACCGAAGGTTTAAATAAAATTAAATAAGGTATGAAGTTTAAGAAATCAATAATACTATTATTTGTCTCCATCTTTATCATTGGCATTAATTATTCTTGCGAAAAACAAGAAGATAAAAGTATTGATAAAATACTTGAAGGAGAAGTTAGTTATTCGCCCAAAGAGGTTGGAAATTACTGGATTTATGACATTATTGCCATGGATAATAATGGGAATTATACATATCTAGGAATTGACAGTACATATATTATAGGAACTACTGAAATTAATGAAAACACCTATTATGAATACCGCTCAGCTTCTAACAGCAATTTCACACAATATCTTCGCGATTCGGCGGCATATCTTGTTGACGAAAAGGGAGAGCGATTTTTCTACCATAAAAATGATGCCGACACCATAGAAGATAATATTGTTATTACTTCAGGGGATACTATTAGTCATACATACAGAATAATCTATCATCTAAAGGATGATGTAAAATGTTCGGCGGGAAGTTTTCCGGCAATAGAAGCACGAAATATTAGACAATTACCATTGATAAACCGTAGTGATATTGGTTATGACTTTTATACCATTGATATTGGAATTATATTAAGAATAAGTATGCCTGATAATAATGGTAATAGAGTTGCATACAGTTTAGTAAGGTGGGGAAAAGCAGATTAATAACAAGCAACTGGATTTTAGTTATACTTTTGAGCTAGCAATTTATTAAAACAGAAAAACCCTCAAAAATAGGTAATAATGCATCTTTTTTATATAGAAAATCCGCAGTGGATTAATCGTAAAAGTGGACATATTCTTTTACAAGGCGAAGAGGCAAAACATGCATCTAAAGTTTTGCGCTTATCAGTATCAGACAAGGTACAGGCTACTGATGGATTAGGAAATTGGTTTGAATGCACCATTGATGATGTTCAGAAGAAGCAATGTTTATTAAAAATTGATAAGCATATTTCGGAAAAGGGAAAGCGTAATTATAAAATTCATATTGCTGTAGCTCCCACGAAAAACATAAAGCGCTTTGAGTGGTTTCTAGAGAAGGCCACAGAGATGGGCATTGATGAGATTACACCAATAATAACGAAACATTCTGAGCGCAAGGTTTTAAAACAAGAACGTAGTAATACTATAATTACTTCGGCAATGAAGCAGTCGCTAAAAGCCTATCACCCTATTTTGAACGAGGCTAAAAGCTATACTACTTTTTTAGAAAACATAAAAGAAGAAGAATTATACATTGCTCATTTGATAGACGAAACACAAAAAGACCTTAAGCAAGAATATAAAAAAGGCAAAGATGTATGCATACTTATTGGGCCTGAAGGCGATTTTAATAACGAAGAGGTAACTCTAGCTCAGAATAAAGGTTTTATTGCTGTAAAGATGGGAATTGAGCGCCTACGTACCGAAACTGCAGCAATGGTGGCTTGCAATACCATACATTTTATCAACGATTAAAAAATATAATATGCGTTTTTTAAAAATAATAATTCCAATATTTCTAATTATATTATTATCATCTGCTGATAAATCAAATATTCAAATTGCATTGGTAAAATATAATGGTGGTGGCGAT
>QMPB01000126.1 GCA_003648395.1 Bacteroidota bacterium | reverse complement strand
GAGCAAGTCATATTATGATTTCGGTTCCTGAAGACGCATCAAAGAATGACTCAGTGTCATTAGCAGCTTATAAAAAACTAGTTGATATTAGAAAACAAATAATTGATGGTGCTGATTTCGCAGAAATGGCCAAGAAATACTCTGATGACCCTTCCGCTAAAGACCATCCTGCTGGAAGAAATAGAGGTGCTAGTAAAGGTAATGGAGGAGACCTTGGGTACTTTACAGCTTTTTATATGGTTTATCCTTTCGAAACCGCTGCATATAATACTAAAGTAGGTGATATATGTATGCCCATTAGAACTAAATATGGTTATCATATTATTAAAGTTACAGACAGGATTTCCGAATTAGGTAAAATTGAGGTTAAACATATTAATGTTAAACCAGAAGCTCCTACTGAAGCTGCTAATGCCAAAGCACAAGCTAAAATTAAAGAGATAGAAGCAAAGATTAAATCGGGAAGTATTAGTTTTGAAGAAGCTGCTAAACTTTATTCTGATGACAGAGGTTCTGCCGATAAAGGAGGTTTGTTGCCTGCTTTTGAAGTTAGTAGAATGGTTCCTGAGTTTATTGAGACAATTTCTAAACTTAAAATCGAAGAAGTATCAGGTCCTGTTAGAACAAATTATGGTTGGCATTTGGTAAAGTTAGTTAAACTTGTTAAGATTCCTTCTTATGAAAATTATCTGTCTACTCTTAAAACAAAGGTAGCTAGAGATAGTAGGTCGAATAAAAGTAAAGAGGCTGCTATAGAAAAATTTAAGAAAGACTACTCATTTAAAGAATATCCAAAAAACTTAATTGGATTTTATGATGTTATTGACTCTACAATATTTTACTATTCATGGAATGCAGATAAAGCAGCTTCACTTAATAAAGTGATGTTTAAACTTGATGGGAAAAAATATACTCAACAAGATTTTGCAAAATATGTTGAGAAAAACCAAAGAACAAAGAAAAGAGGAACAAAGCGCTTTATTGTTGATGATTTATATAAATTGTGGACTGATAAGATTATTATAGATTATAAAAATTCAAAGCTTGAAGATGAAAATATTGATTTTAAAATGCTAATGCAGGAGTATCATGATGGCATTCTATTATTTTCTATTAGTGATGAGGAAGTTTGGGGGAAAGCAGTTCGCGATACTACTGGGTTGAAAAAGTTCTATGAGATAAATAAAGACAAATATCAGTGGAAAGAAAGAACTGATGCCGTGATATATAAGTGTAGTACTGATTCTATGGCTAAATTAGTTGTTAAGTGGCTTGGAGATAGTTTATCACTAGATTCAATAATTAAATTAGCAAATAAGAATTCTAGCTTAAACTTACATTTTGAAAGAGGAAAATATGAACCTGAAACTAATGAAATTATAGATCAAGTAAAGAAAGAAGTTGGGGTTTCTAATGTTATTAAGTATGGGAAAACATTCTTTGTTGTAGATATTAATGAATTATTACCAGCACAAGCTAAGTCTATAGATGAGGCAAGAGGTTTAATCACTGCTGATTATCAAAATTTTCTTGAGACACAATGGATAGAGAAGCTACGTAAAGAGCATACTGTAATTATTAATAAAGAACTTTTACAAAAAATATAGTGTTAAAATATATTTCTATATTATTACTAGCTAGTCTTGTTTTATCATGTAATTTAAAAAAGGATGATAGAAAAGTTATTGCTGAAGTCTATGATTATAAACTGTATGAAGAAGATTTGAACAGTCAGATTCCAAAAGGTTTATCAGAACAAGAGAGAAAACTATTTGTAGATAATTTTATTATAAAGTGGTCTAAAGATTATTCTATTCTTAATAAAGCAGCTAATAATAGTTTAGTTTTCAACGATGAAGAATCTGATATTGATAAACAAGTAGAGGATTATCGTAATTCATTGATTGTTTACTCTTATCAAAGGCGTTTAGTTGAGCAAAAGCTTGATACTAATGTGAGTTATGATGAAATAAAAGAATTTTATTCTAATCATAAAAGTGAATTTACCCTTAAAGATGATATTGTCCAAGTTTCTTTTATTAAATTGGATAATAATTCGGAGAATATTAAGCAAACAAGAAAATTACTTAAGAGTAAGAAAGAAGAGGATGAGATTAAACTTAAAAATATTGCGGAAGATAAAGCCGTAAATTATTTTCTTGATAAGAATACTTGGATTCTTTTTGATGATTTATTGAAAGAAGTTCCTTTGCGGACATATAATAGAAATGTATATTTTAGCAGAAATAAGTATGTAGAGGTTAAAGACTCACTATTTACTTATATGCTGAGGATAAATAATTATAGAATAAGAGATAATATCTCTCCATTAAATTTTGAATACAATCGAATTAGATCTATTATTATTAATATGAGGAAGATTGCATTGGTTGAAAAAATGGAGAATGATGTTTATTATGAGGCACTAGAGAATGGTGCCATTAAGATTTTCAATTAAGAATTTATTATGATTAGAAATAACGGTATTAGAGTATTTAGCATTAGTTTATTAATTGTTTTATTGAGTTTTAGCTCGAATTTTGCTTTTTCTCAAAAGAAAGTAATTGATAAAGTAGTTGCTATAGTTGGTGGAAATGAAATATTGTATTCAGATATTGAGAATCAATATATGCAATACTTAATGCAAGGGTATACTACAAATAAGAAAGCAGTGAAATGTCAGATTTTTGAGGAGGTTTTATTTGCTAAACTTCTTCTTAATGAAGCCCAATTAGATAGCGTTGAAGTATCTGACGAAATGGTTGAGGGAGAAATGGACCGAAGACTACAGTATTTTGTATCTCAAATTGGTTCACAAGAAAAGTTGGAGAAATATTATAATAAGAGTATTTTGGAGATTAAGAACGACCTTCGAACTACTATCCACGAACAAATGCTGTCGGAACAAGTTAAGAATAATATTACAAAAGATGTTTCTATTACTCCTACAGAAGTAAGAGATTATTTCAAATCACTTCCTAAGGACAGTATACCTCTTATTGGTAGTGAATATCAATACTCAAGTATCATTATGACTCCAAAAATTCAACCTGAAGAAAAAGAGTTTGCTAAACATAAATTAGAGGGAATTAGAGAAAGAATTGTTAATGGAGAGAGTTTTGAATCATTGGCAAGAATGTATTCAGAAGATCCAGGATCAGCAATGAAAGGTGGAGAATTAGGTGATTTTAGTAGAGGAGTGATGTATCCTGAATTTGAAGCAGCAGCATTTTCTTTACAGCCTGGAGAGTTGAGCCCAATTGTTGAAACTGAAGCTGGTTATCATATTATTAAACTTATTAAAAGAAAGGGAGATTATATTAATGTTCGTCATATTCTTATTATGACAAAAATATCGCCTCTTTCTCTTGAGAAAACTAAAAAGAAAATGGATAGCATATACCAGTTAGTTGCAAATGGTGATTTGACTTTTGAAGCGGCCGCTCTTCATTATTCTGATGACAATTCTAAGTTTAGTGGAGGTGTGGTTATTAACCCAGCTTCAGGTAGTAATATTTTTACTCCAGAGCAGATAGAGAAAACATTGTTCTTTTCTCTGGAACGGATGAATGTGGGAGAAGTATCTAAACCTAGTTTATATGATAAAGAAAAAAATGCAAAAGCTTTTCGTATTGTTAGATTAGATAAAAGAAGTAAACCTCATAAAGCAACTTTTGAACAAGATTATGATAAGGTTCAAGCTGTAGCATTAAATGTAAAGAAATCGAAAGCTGTTGGTGATTGGATAATGGAGAAGTCAAAAAAGACTTATATTATTATTATTGATGATGACTTGAAAAGTTGTGATTTTAAATATAATTGGGAATAATTATGAGCTTGAGTTTTAATAATGAAAAGGATGCATTTAATGCTCTTGGTCAAAAGTATGAACGACTAAGAAAAGAAATTGCAAAGGTTATTGTTGGACAAGATGAGGTTGTTCAAAATCTTGTAATTAGTATTTTTAGTAATGGTCACTGCTTGCTTATAGGTGTTCCTGGCTTAGCAAAGACTCTTATGGTTAATACACTTGCTCAAGCATTAGGAATTGATTTTAAAAGAATCCAGTTTACTCCCGATTTAATGCCTTCTGATATTATTGGTACAGAAATTCTTGATGAGGATAGAAAGTTTAAGTTTATTAAAGGACCTGTATTCTCTAATATTGTTCTTGCTGATGAAATAAATAGAACTCCTCCTAAAACTCAAGCTGCACTTCTTGAAGCAATGCAAGAAAAAAGTGTTACTGTTTCTGGTAGTAATTATGAGTTAGACCAACCATTTTTTGTGTTAGCTACTCAAAATCCTATTGAACAAGAGGGTACATATCCATTGCCTGAAGCACAACTAGACCGCTTTATGTTTAATCTTATTCTTGATTATCCATCTTATGAAGAGGAACTTAATATTGTAAAAGGTACTACTGGTGCTAAGGTTGAACAAGTTAATAAGGTTGTGAGTGCTGAAGAAATTATTTATTTTCAGCAATTAATTCGTAAACTTCCTGTTGCTGATAATGTGTATGAATATGCAGTTAAACTTGTGAATTCAACTCGCCCAAATACTAAACTATCCCACGTTTTAGCTAATAAATATCTACTTTGGGGTGCTGGTCCTCGTGCTTCGCAGTTCCTTATTATTGCGGCTAAAGTTCATGCCGCTCTTAATGGTAAACTCTCACCAGATATTGAAGATGTAAAAGCAATAGCTCCTTCAGTACTTCGTCATCGTATAGTGAAAAATTATAAAGCTGAAGCTGATGGCTATTCTGTTGAAGATTTAATAAGTAATTTTATGTAACATTTTGTTACTTACATTTTGTTACTTACATTTTGTTACCTAAGTAAAAAAGTCGTATCTTTGCATGGTATTTAAATGTAAATAGCTATGGAAGAAGAACTTAATCCTTTTGCTTTAAACTCATATTTTGGAGTAGAATACTTTTGTGATAGAGAAAATGAAATAAAAATCCTCTTACGCAATATAAAAAATAGAAATTCTACCACATTAATTTCCCGAAGAAGAATGGGGAAAACACTATTGATACAACATTTATTTAATGTTCTACCTCCAAAACATATTGGTATTTCCTTGGATATTTTCTCAACTAATAGTAGGAAAGAGTTTCTTGATAACCTAAGTACAGCCATTGTTAGAAATGTACCTGAAGATAGTAGTATTGGTAAAAAAATATGGAAATTTATCCGTTCACTTCAGCCAAATATTAGTTTTGACCCTTTTACGGGTTCTCCACAGGTAAACATTAATGTTAGTCCACAGGAGAATGATAGATATATTGAATCAATATTTGATTTTCTTGAGCAGCAGTCACAAAGAATTGTTATCGCAATAGATGAATTTCAACAGGTTCTTACTTATAAGGAAGAACACACTGATGTATGGATGAGAACATTTATTCAAAAATTGAATAATGTTGTTTTTATATTCTCAGGTTCGCAAACACATTTAATGACACAATTATTTACTGACCCTACAAGAGCATTTTATAGATCTACAAAATTTGTTCATCTTGAAAAGATTGATCCTGAGATATATTCTAAATTTATAATAAAGCATTTTAGAAAGGCAAAAAGTAAAATGCCAAAAGCTATGGTTAATGATGTTTTAGATTGGACTTATGGCCATACATACTATGTGCAGGCTCTTTGCTCAGCTATTTATGATAATAAAGAATCTGAAATAACAGAAGATATTATAAAAAAGTCAAAGCTTGAGATACTTACTGATGAGGATTTTCTATTTATGAAATTAAGGGGTCTTCTTTCTCCTCAACAGTGGAAATTACTAATATCTGTTGCCAAAGAAGCTAAATTAGTAAAGCCAACCTCTGCCGAGTTTATCCGTAAATATGAGCTTGGTAGTTCTGCGGTGGTTTTAAGATCACTAAATGCTCTTATTGATAAAGATTTAGTATATTTTGGTTTAACCGAGGACTCCAATAAATTCTACGCTGTAGGTGATGTTTTCTTCGAGCGTTGGGCTCAGTGGAAATTCTACTAAGAAAGATATTTTGCTACAATAGGCATTCTTCTTCCCATTCCAAAGGCTTTAGATGATACTCTAAGAATAGGAGGGGTTTGATATCGTTTATGCTCAGTAGTATTTACCATTTTCAGAACCCTATCAACTATTGCTTTATCGTATCCTTTTGCAATTATCTCATTTGGTCCTTGTCTATTTTCAATATATTCATACAATATTGCATCAAGAATATCGTAATCAGGAAGTGAATCACTATCTTTTTGGTCAGGACGAAGCTCTGCAGAAGGTGGTTTTACAATAGTGTTAATGGGAATTATTTCCTCATCTTTATTCATATATTTTGCAAGCTCAAATACATCTGTTTTATATACATCACCAATTACTGATAAACCTCCATTCATATCACCATAAAGAGTTCCATAGCCAACTGCTGCTTCACTTTTATTAGATGTATTTAGGAGTATATTTCCAAATTTATTGGAGAATGCCATTAACAGAACTCCTCTAATTCTAGCTTGAATATTCTCTTCAGCAATATTAAATTCTAAACCTTTGAAAAATGGCTTTAATGAGTTTTCAAAAGAATTATAAACAGATTTAATAGGTATTGTATGATATTTAATGCCAAGATTATTAGCCAAATCTTCTGCATCTTTTATGGAGTGGTCCGAAGAATACTGTGATGGTAAAAGTATCGCTTCAACATTGTCTTTGCCAAGAGCTAAAACTGCAATTACAAGAGTAACAGCAGAGTCAATTCCTCCAGAGAGACCAAGTATAGCCTTCTTAAAACCAAGTTTGTTGAAATAGTTTTTAACACCCATTATAAGAGCATCATTTATAAGTTGAATTTTCGAATAATCTCCAATTCTCTTAGCCTCAACCTCAACCTCAACCTCAACCTCAGCCTCAACCTCAGCCTCAGCCTCAGCCTCAACCTCAGCCTCAACCTCAACCTCAGCCTCAACCTCAGCCTCAACCTCAGCCTCAGCCTCAACCTCAGCCTCAACCTCAACCTCAACTTCAACCTCAACCTCAGCCTCAACTACACGGTTCTCCTCCTCAAAATACCTCAACTCATCAATTATGTCGCCTTTAGCATCAACAGAAAGAGATCCTCCATCAAAAAGCAATTCAGTTTGTGCTCCAATATGATTTACATAATATATTGGCAGTTTATATTTTAGTGCGTTTTTCTTTAATACTTCTTGTCTTATTTTAGCTTGCTCAGTATGGAAAGGAGAAGCCGCAATATTTACAATAAAATCAGGTTTTTGTTCAATTAATTCATCCATTGGATTGATGCTATACATAGGTACATCATCCACATTCCAAAGGTCTTCGCATATAGTTAGAGCAATTCGTTCTCCTTTATATTCTATTACTTTGAACTCATTGTTTGGTTCAAAATAACGATATTCATCAAAAATATCGTAAGTAGGAAGTAGTGTTTTATTTACAATACTTTCAATTTTGCCATTAGTAAGAAAGAAAGCAGAGTTATAAAGTCGTTTTCCTTTTCCTGTTTTATTTAGTCGTGGAGCTCCAACAATAGCTGCTATTTCGTTACATTCTTTCGCAATTTCATTAACAGCATTTTCACATTTTTGAACAAAATCATCAAATTCAAGAAAATCTCTTGGTGGATATCCAGAAACTGATAATTCAGCAAAAACTATTAAATCTACATTATTAGCCTTAGCATTATTTATTGAAGAAATTATTTTATTCTTATTGGATTCAAAATTACCAATGTGAAAGTTAAGTTGAGAAAGTGCGATTTTCATTTAAGAATATTCTTAGGTATTATTAGAATAAGAAACCTACGGTTAATGTAAACTGTTTAATTACAGCATTTTCTTTAAGTTCACTTACTGAATTTGTATTGTTCAAAACAATAGTTAATCCATTGTCGTATGATAAGTATCCAAAAGAAGAAAAGCTCTTGCTTATTGCATATTCAGTACCTATACCAAAGCTAAAAGCCATTCTATAGAAATTAATACCATCACTATTCTCAATCTCCTCAGAAGAAATAGTCTTTGTATTTCCATTATCACTATAGGCAAAGGTCTCGTCGTATGTACTGCCCAGTCTCATATAATTTCTAATTCCTAATTGAGCGAAGTAAGTAAAATAACCCATTTGATTTGTCTTCATCTTTACCAGAATAGGAATTTCAAAATAAGATATACTATATTTCCTATTTACCATTCCTGTATCTTTCACTCCATTAGAAATTTCTTGTGCATCAGAGTACGATAATTTACCTCCAGTATTAGAAATGGCAAAACCAGTTGATAAAGTATAGTTATCTGTAAAATTATAGTCAGTTATTAATCCATACGAATATGCAAAATGAGATCCATCTTTAGAATAGTCTTTTGTTTTTGGTTTCATCCAACTCCATCCCATTCCACCATAAATTCCCATTCTGAATTTTCGGAACTCAGATTTTGGAATATAGTTTTCACTTTCTACGGATTTAGTATTTACCATTGTTGAGTCAGTTTGTGCAAATGATAAATTTATACTAATAATGCTTATAGATATTACTAGAATTATAGTTTTAATATTCATAATGAATAATGGTTTTAATAAAAAATTTATTTAAGGCAAAACTAATAAGAATTGTGTTAGGTATATTTTTTTTGTTTAGCTATTTTAGCTTATATTTGTAGTATAAAAATAAACATTATGCGTAGTATATTATTAGCAATCAGTATATTTGTTTGTCTAGATTCGTTTTCACTGAATTATATGCCAGATTTTAGTGATACGGCTTCAGCTATATCAGGTGAATACACAAAGGTTTTTTATGCAGATTCAGTTTATTATGTATTTGGTTGCGATACTGCAGAGTACGTTGATAAATATAGCCTTTCAGGTTCATTATTAAATAGAAAATTTCTTTCAAGTTGCAATTTTCCAAAGCATAATACTTCTTATCAAATGGTAATAAAGACTACTTCTGGTTTTTTGTATTACAGAAATTATTGGGATACTAACTCAGTTCGTTTCTCTTATTTAGTTTCTTTGGATAATAATATTGATACTATTTGGACTCGCTATTTGTATAGTGATTCTACGTTTAATATATATAATAATATAAGTATTGTAGATATTAGGCAGACGCCAGATGGTGGTTATATTATAGGAGGTTATAGTTCTGAAGGTTCGTATCATTATTCTAAGCAAGAAGCTTTTTTATTGAAAATAAGTTCAATAGGTAATAAGCAATGGGGCAAAAGATATCCTTTTGTAACAACAATGGAGTGTATGGAATTGACACCAGATCTAGGTATTTTAGTTTATTGTGAATTCAATGGACATTCATATATGTTGAAAACAACATCTTTAGGGAATATTCAGTGGAAGAAAGAAATCCGAAGTCGAATTTATTGGGGTAATTCGGCGGATCTCAAATATGGTGGTAATAATAGCTTTGTTCTCGCTAGAGGAGTTACATATACTGATGATGACCCTAATTATTATTACT
>QMPB01000125.1 GCA_003648395.1 Bacteroidota bacterium | reverse complement strand
TTTCCTTAGAATCAATTAATAATCCATTTTTACTTAAGCTAACACCGCAAACTTTAGTAGATGTTTCTATATTGAGAATGTATATCATTAATCAGTTTATCTTAATATTGGTTGGCAAAAGTAACTATTTTTCACTATTCAACAACTCACTATAATCACTTACTGTGCGTGGGTTAAATACCAACGAAAAGACATTAAAACTACGGTATTGCTTCGATACTTCTTCAGCATATTTTTCTGAGTGAAAGTTCTCTGATAAATAAGCATAACCACCAGCAATCTCTACCTTAGTAAGTTCATTAAATCGTGATTGTACTGCATTTTCTTGTTCATCATTTTGGGGAACTACAGCTACTTTAAAAATATCAATCTCATCATCTTTTCCAAGATATTTAAGAATAATACCCGTAAGTTCAGCTTCCATAATAGATTCTTCTTTAGAAACAACACCATCAGCATTTATCAATAGACTTATAACATCAATTAAGTTAGAGGCTTGCTCTTTTGGGGGAGAGCTCTTAAGATATTGGTGTACACTATCGCGCAACTTATTATATTTATCACTAGAGTGGTCCTCATATTTATGAATTTCATCCCAATCTATTTCTATATGCCAATTATCAGCAAACTCCTGAATATACTTCTTTTCAAGATCATCAAGGTCGTTATCTATCATGGCTAAACGCCCAAGAATAATTATAATTTTATCGGCAGCAGAAGGTTGGAATAAGCTCTTTGCCAAATCTCCAGCTTCCTTGCGCTCCATATTTAATGCTCTTAATAGTAGTTTAAAGAAACTCACTTTTTTATTAGCATTCATAAAAAGACCAATACCAATTAACAAGCTGATAGTACTAGCAAGTACCCACAATACATTTCCTGATAGTTGAGCATAACCACCACCACCAATATTCTTAATTCCAAACAAAATATTTATAAAAAGACTAATAAACATTGCAGAAATAGAAATACTCTCAGCAACTAATTGCTCATGCTTTCGTTTCCAAAGTTTGTTTACAATAAAATAAATTTGAAAGAAACTTAAAATTGCAGCAAGCCATCCAAGCCCGTCCAGAACTTTTTCTTGCATTGTGTATTCTTCCTTATAAACATCCCAATTTACACCGTCAGTGTTAGTAAAATCTACGCTTTTCCATTTAGAATGCGAAAAATTATTAAGCTGAATTCCTTTAAGGTTAGATTTTAAATCTAAATAGAGAGAGTCAAGAAGCTTCTCCTTTTCCTTATCAATATTTTTAGTGTTTGCTGCAATAACACTTTTTACAGAATAGGTTGCAATTTCATCATCTTGCCACGAATAAGTTCGTGCATAAATAATAGCTGGAGAATAACACTTCTCATCATTAATCATTTCTATTGGTAATAACTTAAGATTGCTCTTAATGCTATCATCCAATTGTACAAGAAAATTAGATGGAACACCACCAACATAGAAGAAAGCATCAATTTCTCCATTTTGAAGAGCAACGATACTATTATTTACATCAATATCTATATTTTTCCATGATAGCTCACTAATTTTTTTCAAAAATTTTGCAGTAAAATTTGTTCCTGAATTCATACCACCCATTCCAATATTTTTTCCACCCAAATCAGAAAAAGAATTAAGAACTGAGTTTTTAAGAGTTATTAGTTGAATTTCCTCATTATATAATGGTAAAAATACTTTTATGAAATCCTCACTATTTTTATGAGTTTTACCATAATTATATAATACATCGTATTGAAGAAATGCAAGTTGTATATTATTGGAATCCAGTAGTTTGATATTTTCAATACTACCTTTTGATGTAATAATATTTAGTTTAACACCAGTATTATTATCAATGTCTTGAGCAAATTGATTATATGTTTCTCCTTTTATTCCCGAAACCATATTTAATTGAGCTTCAGAATTAATAGAAAAAATAAATAAAACAATAAAAGATAATAAAATATTTTTCATAATAAATAGGGTAGTTTATTAATAAAGCAAATATGCATTTAGTTATTTTAGAAAGAAAACACCAGATAGTTGTTAGTTAATACCTGGTGTTTTCTTGTAATAAGTATTTTATACGCTACTTAGCAAATTACCAAGTTTTTCAAATTTATCTTGATAATCTTTTTGTGACCTAACAATTATTTCCAAAGCTTCTTCTTTACCAAAGGTGTGAGTGATCTCAACTTCTTTCTTATTACCAGGGAGATCTTTATAAGTTAGAAAATAGTGCTTAAGTCTATTAATAACAGTCTCAGGAATTTCTGATATATCATTAAATCCTGCATATAAAGCATCATTGCGAAGCACGGCAACAATCTTATCGTCAGATTCGTTATCATCAATCATTCTAAATCCCCCAATAGGTTTAGCTTTCACTAAGATATCGCCATGACTAATTACTTTTTCTGTAAGGATACAAATATCTATAGGGTCTTGATCTCCTTTGATGCCTTTTTTACCAGATTTCTCCATACAATATTCGGCAACACTTTCATCGCTATACGTTTGTGGTATAAAGCCATATAGTGCCGGAATAACGTTAGAGTATTTCTGTGGCCTATCTATAATTAAATATCCAGAAGCCTTATCAACTTCATATTTTACAGTATCGGTAGGTACCATTTCTACAAAACAAGTAATAACATCAGGGCTCTCAGGACCAATATCAACACCATGCCATGGATGCGATTTATATCTTAATCCCATTAATTTTCCAATGGGATCCATTAATTTGTTTGAATTCATATCGTTATATTTGATTTATACAAAAATAGTAAAAAATTATAGTCTTATACATTTAGTATGTTTAATTAATAAAAATGATTGTAGATATTTACTTTTCAGACACTCTAATACAATAAACTAAATTAGATTTGCGTATATAAAAATGCTAATTTTGTTTTTTATGATTTATGACAATAACTATGGCAAATAAAACAGTATATGTGGGGATGAGTGCAGACTTAATTCACCCTGGACACCTTAATATAATAAAGGAGGCTAGTAAATTAGGAGAAGTGACAATTGGCTTATTAACTGATAAAGCAATTGCGAGCTATAAACGACTTCCTGCATTAAAATATGAGCAAAGAAAAATTGTTGTAGAAAGCATTAAAGGTGTTAGTAAAGTAGTGCCTCAAAATGAGCTTGATTATACAAATAACCTTATTGAATTGAAACCTAATTATGTTGTTCATGGCGATGATTGGAAAAATGGTGTTCAACAAAAGACTCGCCAGAATGTAATTGATACACTAAAACAATGGGGAGGAGAGTTGTACGAAGTGCCATATACTAAGGGTATTTCATCAACACAACTTATTCAATCGATAAAAGAGATTGGAACTACGCCAGAAGTTCGCATGTCGAAATTGCGACGATTAATTGATGCAAAATCAATAGTGAAAGTAATGGAAGCTCATAATGGTCTTACGGGACTTATTGTTGAGAATGCATTTGTAAATAAAGATGGAGCAAAAAGAGAATTTGATGCAATGTGGCTTAGTAGTTTAACCGACTCTACAGCTAAGGGAAAACCGGATATTGAGGCAGTTGACGTGACTTCGCGCTTACATGGTTTAAATGATATTCTTGAAGTAACCACTAAGCCAATTATTTATGATGGCGATACTGGCGGTATTCCTGAACATTTTGTTTTTACTGTTAGAACGCTTGAAAGATTAGGTGTTTCGGCAGTTATTATTGAAGATAAAACAGGCTTAAAGAAAAATTCACTTTTTGGAACAGACGTAGCACAAACTCAGGATACTATTGAGAAGTTTTGTGAGAAAATATCTGCTGGTAAAAGGGCTCAGGTAACCAAGGATTTTATGATAATAGCTCGTATAGAGAGCCTTATACTTAATCAAGGAAATGATGATGCTATTAAAAGAGCTAAAGCTTATATAGGGGCTGGTGCTGATGCAATTATGATTCATAGTAAGGAGAAGGATGGTGAGGAGATAATGGAGTTTTGCAATAGATATAAGAAGATAGATGGAAATGTGCCTTTGGTAGCTGTTCCTTCAAGTTATAATCATTTTACAGAGCAGCAATTAAGTGATGCTGGAGTAAACATTGTTATTTATGCAAATCATTTATTACGAAGCGCTTACCCTGCAATGATGGAAACAGCAGAGAGTATTCTAAAAAATGAACGTTCACTAGAAGTTGATGATAAATGTATGTCAATAAAAGAAATATTAAACTTAATTCCAGGAACTAAATAATGATTAATACAGAGAAGTTTTTCCTAAAATTAAAGGAAAATAATATTGAATTTTTTACGGGAGTGCCAGATTCACTATTAAAGGAAATATGCTCATATATATCTGATAATACTGATGATAGTAATCATATAATTGCTGCAAATGAAGGTAATGCAATTGCTTTGGCAGCGGGTTATCATATGGCAAGCAGAAAAATTCCAATGGTATATATGCAGAACTCAGGTTTTGGGAATGCCATAAATCCACTAATGTCGCTCACGAGTGAGGCGGTATATAGAATTCCTATGTTGCTTATGATAGGCTGGCGTGGCGAACCTAATATTAAGGATGAACCACAGCATATTGCACAAGGTGCACAAACAATTGCATTTTTAGAAGCAGCTCAAATTCCATATGTGGTATTAAGTCCTGATGAGAATGAGGCAATTCTGCAATTAAATATGGCAGTTTTGCAAATTTCGCAAAGCTCAAGTCCTTTTGCCATTGTGGTTCGTAAAGATACATTCGAAAAATACTCTATGAATTCAAAAATAGAAACAGAGTATAAACTAAGCCGTGAGGATGTTATTAAAGCCATTGTAGATAAGCAGAATGGGAGTGAGGTAATAGTTTCTACCACTGGCAAAACTTCTCGCGAATTGTTTGAATATAGAGATAAGATAGATCAAAACCATGATAGAGACTTTTTAACGGTAGGTTCTATGGGACATGCTAGTCAGATAGCTCTTGGTGTTGCCATTACAAAGCCAAATACAGAAGTTGTATGTATTGATGGCGACGGAGCATTATTAATGCATATGGGTTCAATGGCTATTATTGGTAAAGCTAACCCTAGTAATTTAATCCATATTATTATTAATAATGGCGCTCACGAATCGGTTGGAGGCCAAGCCACAGTTGGCTTTGATATTGATATTCCTAAATTGGCAAAGGCTAACAATTATAAATATGCAATAACTGTAAGTGATATAGAATCATTTAATAAGGCATTTGAAGAGGTTAGAGAGAGCGATGGCCCCTCATTAATAGAAGTGAGAGTAAAAATTGGTTCAAGAAAAAATCTTGGACGACCTTCTATACCGCCATTGAGTAATAAGCGTAAATTTATGAGCTTTCTAAAAGATAATTAGAAATATGCAGCAAGAGATAATCAGAGAAAACGATATTAATATATTAGATGATATTTTAGCAAAATATGATTCCAATAAAATATTTTTAGTCCATGGTAAAAATTCATATAAAAACTCTGGTGCTGAATTGTTTATTGCGAATAAATTTAATAATCAGCTTTCAAGTTTCTCTAATTTTGATGTAAATCCCAATAGTATTGATTTACAGAAAGGAATAGAATTATTTAATAAAGGCGATTACGAATTGATTATAGCAATTGGTGGTGGAAGCGTTATTGATATGGCTAAATTAATTTCGGGAATGGCTACTCAGCCCACAGAAGTTGAGAACCTTATTAAGGGAGATATTGATTTTGATAATAACAATATTGACTTAATGGCAATTCCAACTACTGCAGGTACAGGAGCCGAAGCTACGCATTTTGCAGTTGTATATATCAATAAACAGAAATACTCTGTTTCCAATGATAGTATTCTTCCTAAATATGTATTCTTATCACCTAGATTTTTAATTTCGGCAAGTCCATATTTAATTGCTGTAACGGGAGTAGATGCCATGGCACAAGCTATGGAGTCGCAATGGAGTATTAATGCAAATGCTAAATCAGAAGAGCTTTCTTTAGAGGCATTCGAGATGATATGGAATAATATTGAAGCAGCTGTAATTGATAATAATGAAAATGCTAAAGCTAAAATGCTTGAAGCTTCGTTTATTGCAGGTAAGGCCATAAATATAACTAAAACCACTGCGCCACATGCTCTGTCTTATTTCTTTACAAGTTATTACGGTATTGCACATGGCCATGCTGTAGGTTTAAGTTTAGCTTTCTTTCTGAAATTTAACTCAGAAGTTACGGATGTGGATTGTACACTAAATAAAGGTTCTATAGATGTTAAAGTTAGAATTAGAAAGTTATTGGAAATAATGAATGCAGATGAAAATACGGCATTTGATATTCTTAATGATTTTCTTAAAAAAATAGGACTAGAACTAAATATTAATAAATTAATTGGAAATATAGATACGAAATTAATGCTCAGAAGTATTAATTTTGAAAGACTTAATAATAATCCTCGTAGGGTTAGTAATGATACTATAAAGGATTTTTTAAACACTAATAATTAATGCTTGCTCACTTATTATATATAGACCCAGCATCTACCAGTGCATTATTATATATAATTGTAGCAGTGGTTGCTACAGTAGCATATTCTTTGCGTGGTTTTTTTTATAAACTTAAGAATTTTGTCCTTGGCAATGGTTTTAGTACCGACAATGAGTTTGGTAATTCTGATATTATCTTTTATTCTGAAGGAAAACAATACTGGAATGTATTTTTACCAATAATTAGAGCGTTGGAGCTAAAAGGTAGGGCTTGTGTTTATTTATCATCTGATAAAGATGATCCGGGTTTAAGATATTCTTCAGTTTTATACCAAAGTAAATATATTGGTAATATAACGATGACATCGGTATATTTGAGTAAACTTAAAGCAAAATTTGTGGGAATGACTACACCACAGCTTGATGTTATGATGATTCGTCGTTCAAAAAATGTTAGTCATTATGGGCATATTGTACATGCTCCAATAGATGTTTTTACTTACCGAAAATTTGCCTTCGACTATTTTGATTCAGTATTTTGTTCAGGGCCTCATCAAATTAAAGGGATTAGGCAATTAGAAAAACAAAGAAAAACTGATGAAAAACTTCTTTTGGAAACAGGGCTTACATATTATGATATAATGCTCGATGAGATTTCCCATTTACCAAAAAATGAAAATAAAAATCCTGTAGTATTGGTTGCTCCAACATGGAAGGAGTATTCAATAATTAATAGGTTTGGTACAGATTTTTTTGATGCATTATTAAACAATAGTAATTATAATATTATTTTACGCCCACACCCACAAAGCTATGTAAGCTTTCCAAAAGTTATATCTGATATAGAGAAAAAATTTGTTAATGAAGCTCGCTTTAGTATAGATAATAATCGCTTGGGAACGGAGAGTATGGCAAAGGCTGATCTTATGATAAGTGATCTATCGGGAGTAATTTGGGATTTTGCTTTTCTTTATTCGAAGCCAGTTCTTTTGCTTAAAACAAATTTTGATGATATCTTGGGTTTTGAAGGTAGCGAACTTAATTATGAGATGTGGGAAGTTAAAGAGCGAAAAAGACTAGGGAAGATATTTGATGAGAATGATGTGTCAAATATTAGTGATATTGTTAATAATCTAATTTCGAATCCTCCAGAAATGCAATTATCTGATTTGAAGCATGAATCGGTATTTAATTTTGGAAAAGCAGGAGAAGTAGCTGCTGACCAGATTATTACTATTGTAGATAATATCCATTTGGATGATAATAAAGGAGGGCAAGAATAATGGATGTATTTGAAATTATAATGAGCCCTTTTGTTTTTATAATAAAATATATTTTCTTATTTTCATATAATCTTAGTGGAGATTATGGCGTTGCCATTGTATTATTAAGTTTATTTATTTCATTAATTCTATTGCCAATTTTTATTTTTATTGAAAAGGCAAAAAAGAAAGATGATACCATAAAACAGAGGATGAAACCTTTGGTAGAGGAAATAAAAGCTTGCTATAAAGGGCAGGAGAGGTATTACTATCTAAAAACACTCAATAGACAACACAATTATAGCCCAACTCGTGCACTAATTCCTGTGCTGAGTTTACTTATTCAGATTCCATTTTTTATTGCTGCCTATCAGTTTTTGGAGCATTATTCTCCACTTATTGGTCAGAGTTTCCTTTTTATCAATGACTTAAGTAAGGCAGATTCATTTATGGGAGCAATAAATATACTTCCAGTATTAATGACAATAGTGAATTTAGTTACAGTTTACTTCTATACAATTAATGGCGAAAAAAAGGAACGAAATCAAATGATAGTTATTGCTGCAGTATTTTTAATAATGTTGTATAATTTACCATCTGCTCTTTTGCTTTATTGGACACTAAATAATGTTTTTAGCTTTTTTAGGTTGTTTATTACTAATCCAGAAGTGTTTAAAATAAAGCGAACCTTAACAGTAAATACTCAGGTAATTGAACTAGAAATGTCTTCTTTTAAGGAAAGGTTAATTACGTCTCTAAAAGTATTTTATATCCTTGCTATAGCATTTGTGATAATACAAGTCAACTGGGCACTTAACCATACTTATGATTTGTTTGCTTTGAGAATAGGATTAGCATTACTTATATCAATAGTATTATACATTATCTATATTCTTTTTCAAGAACAAATTAAGAAATCTATTATAAGTATAATAAATATCAAAATTGAGCCTAGGGTATACCTTTCCTTATTGTTTTTTGCTGCATATTTTCATATGTCTTCAATATTCTTTTATCAAGAAATGAATAAAAGCCTTGATTTTGTTTCTTTATTATTTCTTATTCCCATTGAGCTTATAGCAATTGGATATTACTTAAGAGATCTAAAAACTTTAAGGTATAAATCATTTTCGTTACTATTAGTATTGCCTCTTATTATACTACAATTTAGTAATACTCTAGGTATTTTGCAATTGGCTGATAAGTTATTGACAGTGTATGAGATAGGCTACTCTATGGAGAATAGTTTCTTATTTACATTTCGTAGTGTAGGAATTATTGTTACAAGTGTTTTGTTTTTCTTTTATCAAAAGCAGAAGAAGTTACAATTATTTGAAATTAGCAATTATTATTTATTATTCCTTTTGTCTGCATTATATATTTTTGGTCAGATTTTCATTTGGGGACCACTTATGAGCTTTTCATCTTTTCCCGAAGCTTTTGAATTTTCTGCTATTGATATTATTATAAAAGGTGCTCAATATTTAGCAATTGTCTTGATTTTGTTACTAGTAGTATTCTTTTTTCTTCGCAAAAGAACAAAGCTTATTATGCTAATAACACTCTTAGTAATTGTATTTATAGCATTCTTTAATAATACGCTATTCCCTTTTGATTTAGGCACATTGCAGGTTAATCGCTTTTCTGAAGAGAAAAATCTCGATGCTCCGATTATTTACTTTATTGTAGAGAGTTTGTTAATACTTAGTTCGTTCTTTATATTTGTTTGGTTATTAAAACGAAAAAAATCTACATATATAGTTTATAGCTTAATAGTGCTAAATATAGTAGTTGCAACT